>JAGYNC010000099.1 GCA_018400135.1 Victivallaceae bacterium | reverse complement strand
AAGTTGAAATTTTCTCTGAAATGAACAAAGACCGAGAGAAGAAAAGCCTTCAGGACATGCGGAGCATGAACCCAGAAAGGTTTTTCGAGCACGGTCTAATTATATCGACCAAATCAGCAATAGCGTAGTAATGACAATGAATAACGCTACAATTGTCAAAACAAGAGATAGATTTACTCGAGTTGATGAGGAATTATCGCCAACTTCAGGACAATTCTTGTCGCCGGAAGGAACCAGATAAGGTGGAGATGACACTCTATAAGTAAATATCCGCGAAATACGACGATTCAACCGCAAAGGCGGATTCACCGCCCAGCCGGAAGCTTCGATGAACAGAGCAAGATTCCGGCGTTTGAGCTTCAACAACGCGGCAATGACCAGCGGCAGAAATAGCAGAAAGAGGATTCCTGCCAGCGACCCGACTATCCGCAACCAGTGCACCTGAGACAACGATTTGATAATGAATGCCGTAGCGCTACCGAGGGCGGCTACCCCGATACCACCACAAAGCACGAGAATCGAACCGGTGCTAAATCCGGTTTTGGTGGGTTGGGTAGCGTTTTTCATGGTGCTTTCAAGAGTATTTTCAAAAGTGTCAAATGAGGAAAATTTTTCGATTCTGGAGCCAATCGCCTCTCCCAATTTCCGAAACGGCAATAACACTGTTTGCCAAAATGAGATCGGCCCGTTGATAAAATCAATTATTTTAGCATTCCATACAACTCCCCGAAAATCGATGAATACAGATGGTTTGCCAATATAGATTCGTGCCGTATTCCCGGTGGTTATCGCGCCCACCACAGTCATAATCTCATCGTCCGCGCCATGCTTGCGCCTGAGTTCAGCGTAGATCATACAGAGATTGGACGCGGCGGCCAGCTTTTTGTGTTCCTTGGGATCAATAATTCTCAACATGAGATCAAAGTGCCTGCCATCCATCAATAACGACCCGGCCTGGATCATTGAAGTTGAATCCTGAGAAAAAAGCTCCTTGAAGTTGACAAAATTATTGAGAAAACTGAGGAGATGACAACGGAACAACAGCAGTTTTTCGAGAGCCTTGAGATTTGCAAGTCTGGCACCGAGAGTACTATCCTCGTCCAGCAGACGATGCAGAAAATCCGCTTGCTTGCCATTCAGAAAATGCGTCAGTTTTTCAGTTCCCAGGCTGCCGGTTTTGTCCCCTCTGGCTCTGGCAATATAGGCTTCGTAGGGGGCTACTTTCAGTTTTATTTTTTTCCATAGTGCAACATCCAGAAGTGTTTCATTAAAAGCAGTGATAAACACATCCGCCGCCTGTCGATAAACTGGATTAATATCAGTGTTTAAATTTAACTTCATTGCGGAAGTCGGCTTGGCGATGGGAGCCTGAGATAGAAATTCCGCGACCGCTTGTCGATCCTGTATATTCAGTTCAGGAATTTTTTCGGGACTTAACTCAAATCGAACAGCATTCCCCGGATCTAGTTTGACCAGGGCGCAGTAGCCGAAATATTCGTCAAGTTTAGGTTTCAGCTTGCTGAAAGCCTGATAGGCTGCGCCAACATTACCCTCGATAAAACGGGGTTGCTCGGTGGTGTGCTCCCAGTGAATAAAGGCATTGGCATCATCAAAAAATTTATTCAACATATTACGAGTAATACCCGATTGCCCGGCTGCGTTCAACGCGCCGCCGGTTACCTGAATAATATCGTTGACCAACGCTTGTGCTTCTGGGTCTGAGACAACTTCAGGCACGACGATGCCATCTCCCTGTAGCAGGCCGGAAGAAACGGCAGAAATTCTGCTTTGTACTGTCGCTAGCTGAACTCTGGAATCGGCATTCTCTCCAGCTGCAAATTCGGATTCGATAAACTTGGCCAAATCGCGAGCAATAGCGTCATCCCCCAGTTCACTGACGGCAATAGCGGCAACGGTCTCCTCCAACACGTCGGCTGACGCAGTCATTCTCAACAACCAATCAACAGCATTTTTAACCTCATCAACGCGAATCATACCGTTGTTATCGGCATCCAGATACGACAGAAATTTCGCATCCGCGTTAACCCCGGCCACCGGCGCATTGAGAGCCGCCCACAACACCGGATCAACAGCACACAATTGCGCCAAAGTTGCAGGGGTAAAAACAAGTTGTCGGCTACCCCCGATTTCCCGAAATAGCGGTGTTGTCTGCGATTTTGCCATAATTATTTAAATCCAGAATTTGAAATTTGAAACTCAAAGTGAGTATTCGAATAACCTTTATAAAAAGGCTTCAGGCGTGACAACACCGTACTTCGGATTTGGGTTGTAGGACAACCCACTTCAGCTCTAAGCCGACAAAGCTGCTTGTTGTTTTATCAGGTCAATCAACACAATGGCACTCATAGCTTCGACCACCGGGACAACACGGGGACACAGACACGGGTCGTGTCGTCCTCTGGTTTCACAAACAACGGGATTACCGTCAACATCAATGGTGTGTTGCGACAACGCAATTGACGAAGTGGGTTTAACCGCAACGCGAAAAACAATCTCCGCTCCATTGGAAATACCGCCGAGAATACCGCCGGCGTTATTAGTCACAAAACCCTGACAAGTGATTTCATCATTGTGTTCCTTGCCGGTCATTGTCGCTGCCTTAAACCCGGCGCCAAACTCAATTCCCTTAATTCCGCCAAGCGACATCATTGCTTTGGCAAGTTCAGCATCAAGCTTATCAAACACCGGCTCGCCGATGCCCGGCGGAACGCCGTTGATGCGACATTCGACAATCCCGCCGACGCTGTTGCCGGCAGCGGCCATCTCCAGTACCAATTTTTCCATATCCGCTGCACAATCCGGGTCACAGGCGCGTACTGCGTTCTTTTCAATCGCATCCGGCAAATACTTTTGACATGCAATATTGCCGATTCTGGTAGTGTAGGCACGAATCTGTATTTGCCGCGCAGCCAACAATTTTTTGGCAATAGCGCCAGCGGCAACCCGAGCTACGGTTTCGCGTCCAGAGGAACGCCCGCCCCCCCGATAATCGCGGATACCATACTTTTTCACATAAGTAAAGTCAGCATGCCCGGGACGGAAAAGCCGTTGCAATGCACTGTAATCTTTCGAACGAACGTCGCTATTATTTACCAGAAGCATTATCGGCGCGCCGGTAGTTTTGTTTTTAAAAACGCCGGAAAGGATGCTGACGGCATCCGGTTCGCGGCGCGGCGTGGTAACCGACGACTGTCCCGGACGCCGGCGATCTAATTCGCGTTGAATATCAGCCACAGTCAACTCCAACCCCGGAGTAACTCCGTCCACCACAACGCCGACCGCGGCGCCATGTGATTCCCCAAATGTGCTTATAGTAAACATCTTGCCGTAAATACTACCGCTCATAGAGATAGTCCTCAATTTGCGCAATGATTTTGCTTTCAGTCCCGGTTACCGTTTCATTGCCGTTTAACTCAATAATCAGATCGGCACACTTAATATAGTCCGGTTCTCTCTTGTTATAAAGCGCGGTAAAGTTTTCAAACGGATTTTCTCCCTGAAACATCGGGGGAATTCCCTTGCGAATGATGCGCTTGAAAATAATCAACGGCGGCAACTTTAAATAAACGACAACTCCGAGCTGCTTTATCAGAACATAATCCAAATAAGGATTGGATGGCACCCCGCCCCCTAAAGCAACCACATAAGTTTCATCATCATTATTATTATTGAGACCAAATTGCTTTACTGACTCAGCTTCAAGACAACGAAAATAATCATCGCCGTGCTTTTTAAAAATGGATCGAGGCGATAATTTAACTCCATGCTGCTGCTCATATCGGGCCACCAGCAAGTCGTCGGTGTCGATAAAATTACACCCCAAATGCTGTGACAACAATCGCCCGTGGGTGGTTTTGCCACAATGTTTCATGCCACAGAGAACAACATTCATATTGAATCCGGCTTAATAATTTCAGTGCCGACCCCTTCGTCAGTGAAAATTTCCAACAACAGCGAATGCGGCACCCGCCCGTCAATCATATGTACTTTATTGGTTCCGGCTTCAAGCGCATGGAGCGAACTGCGAATCTTGGGCAACATGCCCCCGGTAATAACCTTATCGGCAATTAATTTGTCAACTTCAGTTGTACAGATAGTGGGAATGACACTGGTTTCATCGCCCGGATCGCGCATCACCCCGGGAACATCACTGAGGAAGACCAGTTTGCGAGCTTTGAGCTCCTCAGTTATCTTACAGGCCGCCACATCGGCGTTGATATTGTAAATCTGTCCATCATCACCAACGCCAAGTGGTGGAATTACTGGAATAAGTCCACTGGACAACGCCTCGTGTATCTTTGTAACATCAACCTGAATAATATCGCCGACAAATCCAAGATCAACCTCATCACCGGTATCCGGACAAGTATGACGCAGGCGTTGCGTACGAAAAATATCTTTCCCCGAAATCGGCACCGCTCGCCCCCCGAGCTTTTTAACCTGATCAACAAGATTGCAATTAACATGATTGTGTAATACGTCATCCACCACAGCAATCGTTTTCCCGCAAGTGTGACGCAACCCATTGATAAATCTGGTCTCAATATTTTGTTTAGTCAGCTCCCTGGAAATGGCCTTCCCGCCCCCGTGAACCACAACCGGACGCATACCGATACACTCCATGAGAACAATATCCCGCATGATATTGTGCACCAGGTCAGACTCTTCCATGGCGCTGCCGCCAAATTTCACCACGACGATTTCGCCGCGAAACTTCTGAATGTAGGGCAACGCCTGTATCAATACCTTGGCCTTGTTGATAATGTTTTGCATATGATTTTATCCCCCCGGAATATATTAATACTTTTGCCTCAGGCGTGAATGAAAGGCTTTACTCTATTACTTGTTTCCTGAGTTGAATTTTATCAGTCTATTCCAATTTATTGCACCATAAGTATTTGAACGACTGTCGACATAAGGCGGAGAAGTAACAATCAGATCAAAAACATCGTCAGGATACTCCTTAAGTATATCCAGACAGTCTCCGGTTCTGATATTTGTAGATATGGTTCTATACATGTTAGCGCGTGCTTGCTGCATTGATTCTTCTGTCCTAATATTGATAATTGATAATAACAATGAAGCTTACTATAAGTCAGTGTCCGGGTAACTCAAGCAACCAGTTATTTTTGGGTCATTAGCTTAAATCTTATTATTTGGCACCAGATTTTTGTTACTCCTGGCTCCTGGTTGACTCTGAGCCTTTTGATCGGCTAAGATCAACTCTAGCTTCCTCCCAAAAAAGCGTATCCTCCACCGGTTTGTTGTCAATTTCCCAAAAGTGATTCATTACATCTTCCTTGATGATTCCGTCTGTTGTGGTTTGTTCCACCCATCTTTTAAATTCATCGAGGGGCACCGCGCACTGTGGTTTTTCGCAAGCCATCAATCGCAAAAGCGCAACCAGAAACGCCGAAGTTGCCGGATCGGCGGCGGCTTTGTCAAAGCGAAACGTGCAAACATACAAAGTTCCCAATCCAACTTTCACGCCAAAAAGATAGGAAAAATTTCGTAGAGTGTCGTCTTGAATAAAATCTTTAACTCCATGAATCAGACCTTTCATGCGATCGCGCACCGGTTTATCCACGCCCCAAATCAACTCATCAACTTTAAATGGATAATGATCAAGATTAATTTTATACGCGCCCTCAACCAAATGATAAAAGTTGATATCAAAATAACGTCCGGAACCCATCGCCTCCTGAATTGGCGCTGAATTAATCACGCCTCCCAGGTGGCTGCCACGATCCCAGATACATGGTTTGAAACGATCAATTGTTCCAGGCAGATAGTAGCTATTGCCCTGACGATCGCGATGATAATTCAAAATAACGGTTTGCCCTGACTCCAACGCATTGAACAACTTAGTATCCAACACATCTGTGAGCAAAAAGTCTTTTTTCTCCCCAACATGCTTGGCAGCCTCCGATAGAAAAGCTGCCGGCTCCGGTTCACTCAAAACCAACGCGGGAACAAACTCTAATTGTGGTTTCGGGTAAACATGAAATATCCATTGGTTGCGAAATTTTCTGCCGTCCGCCGCTTGCAATTCAGTGCAAAGCGTGAATTGTGTCGCTGATTCGGCTTGCGGAATAAGTGTAGCATCGAGCAATTTCGATACCCCGGTCAATGGCAGGAAATCAGTACCCTGAAATATTGTTTCCGAATTTTGAGCGTTGCCAGAATTCAGTGAAAGCTTAAGCTCACACCTTCCAAGTGGCTGTATGGCATAATTAGAGATACTCAAGCCAATCCTGAACGCCTCTCCTGAACAGAAAGAAGTTTCAGGAAATTCAGCGAGCAACACTACGTTGTTATTGATTCCGAGAAACCATTCGGCGTCAATAAATTTATCATCGTCAAAACAGTCAACAATGCCGTTTTTATTCTCATATTTCAGACAATCAGCAAACTGCAGCATTTCGAACCCGGCTATTCCCGAGGCGAGACGTAAACGTTCCAAATAGATTTTCATTCCCAGTTTTTTAAAATGCTGTGAGGCTGCGATATAATCCGGCAGTTTATCTTCAAGTCCTTTATCCGCGATCAATTGGGGCAACGCCGTTAAATAACGCGGCTTAGTGATGCCATTGGTGTCGAGATATTCTTGACCAACACGAGCAGCAAAATCGTCGAACTTGCGGTTCAGTTCTTCATAATCGGGGATATCAATGTAATGAATACATTCATGCGCGAGTACCGGACGCACGGGATTAAGCCGACGACGCACCATCGTTGTTCCCAGCGGCGTGGAACTTTCACTGGTCAATGATATGTCTTTAACTGAACCATTCATCTCCCAAAAAAAATCTTCATTGAACATAGCGGCATGGTGCCGGTAGGGAAAATAGTAAGCGATGTGCTGGATAAAAATATCGGAACTCTCACGGTCAAATTCGCCCCACCCGGCATTATCAAGAATCAGCTTGCCGGGAGCTAACTTCTTGCCAATATCATACATCCGCCGCGCTTCCGGATTGTGTCCGGAATTGTGCATTTCGTTGCCCAGACAAAAAATAGCAACTGACGGGTGGTTGCGATACCTGATCAACGCATCACGCCAAAGTTGTTCATCAATGATAATACCCTGTTTTTTACCAGCAGAATCAAACTCATAGCGATAACCAACCTCAATGTGGACAAATAATCCTAACTCATCGGCCAGCTCGACAAACTCCGGTTCGGGAATAACGCTATGGAACCGTACAAGATTAAAACCATATTTTTTGGCCTGCCTGATATTTTTCCTGAAGTATTCGCTGCGGCTGCCTCCGGTCATGTTGGGGTGTTCGTGCGCTTTAATCCCACGAATATATCCACGAAAATAATATGGGGTATCATTAACCAAAAGTGTAGCACCGGCTTGTCGAATATCCACGTAGCCGAAACGACAACTCTCGCCATTTACCACCAAGGTGTAAAGCACCGGGGAATCGGGAGACCAGGGCGATAAGTCAGAGGCGTTATATTCGAATGAGTTTTCGGTTTGACGTAATACCGGAAGCGATAAAACTTTCCCTGCTTCATCAAGAATCTGTGGTTGCGTTGTAACGTTTTTTACGGTTAAAATGCCGCACGAAACATTACTGGAAATAAAAAGATTTTCAGACATTAATATTTTCCCCTTCCGCCGCGCTTTCACCGGCATGTTGTGCCAGAAGTGGCTTTATTTTCTTTTCAATAAAATCACTCACTTGCTGCGGCGCCCGACCAATGAACGCCGACGGATTTATCAACTCGTCAATTTTGTCGGCAATACCGGCAAACGCGGGATCCCGTCTTAACCGCTCCAACAGGTCATTGGCTCCACCCTCTTCCTTGATCCGCCGCGCCGCCGCCATTGAGTGCGTTCTAATTGCTTCATGCAACAATTGTCTGTCGCCCCCCGCCTTAACTGCTGCCATCAGGATGTTTTCTGTTGCCATGAACGGCAATTCGGCCGCGACCCGCGCCGCGATAACGTTCGGCCAAAGCTGAAGACCGGTATTGATATTTATCAACAGCGATAAAATGACATCAGTGGCAAGGAATGCCTCCGGCAGAACGATGCGACGATTAGCGGAATCATCCAACGTCCGCTCAAACCACTGATTGGCATGGGTGTTGGCCGCGTTGGCCGGCAACGACATCACAAATCTGGCCAGCGAACAAACGCGTTCGCTGCGCATCGGGTTGCGCTTGTAAGCCATGGCGCTTGAGCCAACCTGTTTAGCGCCGAACGGCTCCTCGATTTCACGCAAATTTGCCGCAAGTCGAATGTCGCCCGCAAATTTGTAGGCAGATTGTGCCAACCCGGAGAGAATAGTCAGCACATAGTAATCAATTTTTCTGCTGTAGGTCTGACCGCTAACGTCAATCACCCGCTCAAACCCCAGCTTTTCCGCTATGCGTTGCTCCAATCGGCAGACTTTTTCGTGATCGCCATCAAACAGCGCAAGAAAACTGGCCTGGGTACCGGTAGTACCTTTAACACTGCGAAACGGCAAATTTTCCAATTCCGTCTGAAGCCTCTCAAAGTCAAACATAAAATCCTGGAGATAAAGCGAAAACCGCTTGCCAACCGTAGTCAATTGCGCTGGCTGATAGTGGGTGAATCCGAGTGTCGGCAGAGCTCGGTGTTGCAGACAGAAGTCCGCGATGGTTTTCATCAACAACAGTATCTTTCCGCGAATAATTTTCATACCGTCACGGATCTGAATCAGTTCAGTGTTATCAGTAACAAAACAACTGGTGGCACCGAGATGGATAATCGGCATTGCCGCCGGACATTGTTCACCGAACACGTGAATATGACTCATCACATCATGGCGCAGTTCCTGCTCCTTACAAGCCGCTGCCTTAAAATCAATATCATCCAGGTGCGCCCGCAGCTGCTGAAGCTGTTCATCAGTAATATCGAGCCCAAGTTCCTTTTGTGCTTCCGCCAGAGCCAGCCATAGCCGTCGCCAGGTAGAGTGCTTTTTCTGATCCGACCAGTTAAAACTCATTTCTTTGCCGGCATACCGTGCCGTCAACGGATTTTGATACACCTCGTTGTTCATGTCATCTCCTTACAGCTAATTTAGTTCTGTCAAAACTGACAGAACATTTTTATACTCTATCAATGGGTTGAGCCGCGATGAGGCTCTCTCCTGTTTTTCTATTTGTTTTCCGTCTCTTTCAGTTGACGAGAACGGCTGACGATTGGGGCTGCCACAACTCGTCGCCGTTCTTCTCAACCGATATGATATAAACGTTTTTTGTAATACCTCACTCCTTTGGGAC
>JAGYNC010000098.1 GCA_018400135.1 Victivallaceae bacterium | reverse complement strand
CGGACGAGAAAACATGCGTGACGGGTATCCCCGTCACGGATTCAGGAAGGTGATAATTCTTTGCGGCGGACGCGGCATTCAGCTGAACCAGGAAACTGAGTTCAAGCCCAAGCCCATGGTGGAAATAGGCGGCAGACCTATTTTGTGGCATATACATTCGTAGTGACAGCCCGCATTTGTGGGGCAGCATGGACAAAGAAGAGTATAAAATGTCTGAACATAGCCAGCACAGCGTGTCAGCAATCGATATTAGAAAAATAATATTAGAGCAGTCGAACCGGGCTCAAGTAGGACATATCGGCTCTGCTTTGTCTGTCGCTGATATTATTGCTGCTTTGTATGGGAACATCCTTAGGATTAAAAATCCGTTTGATTCTTGCCGTGATCGTTTTGTTTTATCAAAAGGTCATGCGGCGCTGGCGCTTTATGCTGCTTTATATCTAAAAGGTTGGATAGAAGAAGAACAACTTAACCAATATTGTGGCAATGGCACATTATTAGGGACTCACCCAGAACATGCCGTTCAAGGCATTGATTTCTCTTCAGGTTCTTTAGGTATGGGGTTATCTATAGGTGCCGGCGCGGCATTGGCTGCCAGGTTGCAAAACTCATCTCGCCGAGTTTTTGTTTTGCTTAGCGACGCAGAATGTAATGAGGGATCCACCTGGGAGTCTATCATGTTTGCCGCGCATCATCGTCTGTCTAATCTCGTTGCAATTGTTGATCTTAACGGACAGCAGGCTCTTGGGTATACTGATCAAGTTTTATCTCTTACGCCGCTAGCCGAAAAATGGAGAGTATTTAACTGGGATGTCCATGAAATTGATGGACATGAAATTATGGCAATAAGTAAAATAGTCAATCAACTCAATACCACTGATGGAATGCCTCATGTTTTGCTTGCGCGCACAACTTTCGGTAAAGGTGTTTCGTTTATGGAAAACGAAATCAAGTGGCATTATTTGCCTATGACGGATGACGAATACAAACAGGCTTTAAAAGAAAATGGGGTTGCTTGATTTATGAGAACTGCGTTTGTTGAAACCCTTGTAGAACTTGCGCAAAAGGATCCTAGAATAGTTCTATTGACGGGTGATCTTGGTTTTATGGCGTTGGAACCTTTTGCCGAAACATTTCCGCAACGTTTTTTTAATGTTGGCGTTGCGGAGCAGAATATGATTGGTTTAGCAACGGGTTTAGCTGAGGCAGGTTTTATTCCTTATGTTTATTCCATTGTGCCGTTTGCTGTTTTGCGTCCTTATGAATTTATCAGAAACGGGCCGATCCACCATCAATTTCCGGTACGTATTGTGGGCGTGGGAGGGGGGGTTGAGTACGGACATCAAGGTGTTTCTCATTATGCGCTTGAAGATATAGGTGTTTTGCGAACGCAATCCGGTGTTACCATTATTGCTCCGGCCGATGCTAATCAAGCGGTTACGGCCATAAGAAAAACGTGGAATTTGCCTGGTCCTGTATTCTACCGTTTGAGCAAGAACACAAGAACGTTCATTCCTGGGCTGGAAGGTCGGTTTGAAATAGGAAAGCTTCAAATGGTGTGTGATGGACACGATCTATTATTTATTACAACGGGAACTATTGCAAGCGAGGTCGTTTCTGCTATGGCTTTATTGCGTGAGCAGGATGTAAGCTGTGCAATGGCTGTTCTTGCCAGCATTAATCCGGCTCCGGTTGGTTGCCTTATTGACTTATTAAAGCGTTTCCCTATTGTAATTACGGTTGAAACCCATTATATAACAGGAGGCATCGGCTCTTTGGTTGCTGAAATCCTTGCCGAGCACGGCATTGCCTGCAGGATAGTACGTTGCGGTGTTAAACAAAATGTTGGCGGTATTACGGGAAGCCAATCGTATCTTGAGAGTTTTTACGGATTGTCGGCTAAGACCTTGGTCGACACAGCTCTTTTAAGTCTACGGGAATCAACAGGAATCTAACAATATGTCTAGCAAGCCCTTTATATCTATAGTGCTTCCTGTTCATAATCAAGCCGATCATATTTCAACAGTTGTGACTGAATACGAACAAGCTCTGACACAAATCCCGTATTCACATGAGTGCATTTTGGTTGTAAATGGATGCCAGGATGGTTCGCTTGAGGTATGTAGTAAATTGTCTAAGCAGTTTGGTGTAGTGCGTGTTTTACATAACGAAAAAAAAGGTTGGGGCTTAGCGGTTAAGCTTGGATTAAATGAGGCGCGTGGTGATATACTCTGTTTTACTAATGCAGCGCGAACATCTGCGCGGGACTTAGTACTTTTGTTGTTGTATGCTGTGTCGAATCCGGGTGTGATTATCAAAGCAAATCGGAGAATCCGAGAGAGCTTGCATCGCCGCTTAGGTTCGCTTCTGTATAATCTTGAGTGTCGATATCTCTTTGACCTATCCTGCTGGGATGTCAATGGTACTCCCAAAGTATTTCCTCGTTCCTGTTCTCGCCTGTTGCAACTTACCCAGGATGCTGACTTATTTGATGTGGAATTCGACGTTATTTGTCAGCGCGAAAATTATCCATTATTGGAAGTGCCTGTTTTTTCTGTGCGTCGTCACAGCGGGCGTTCAACGACCGGCTTGCGTTCAGCGTGGTACATGTACTTGGGTGTACTCAGATTATGGCGAAATTTGAAGCGTAACAACTCATGAAAGCGGATAAATCACGCCGTGTTCCTGAAGCAATGCAAAAGCGTTGGATGCGACATGATATTGCTTGGCGCAACCCTAATCAAGTGATTGCGCAATGGGCAGAGGGCGACAAAGTTGATGCGAAAGGGTTGTCCTATAGGGTTAAGGGGGCTTGGTGGGATATATTATCCTCAATTAAGGCCACACTTTTAATTACCCGTGAATATGAACATCTCATCACCGCGCTTACTGTTAAAAACGGGCGGCCTTTGTTGTCCTATATGAGGGTACCGCACCCTTCGGGCTTAGTGGTTGATGAGTCGCAAAAACTAGTTCGAGTTGTTTTAACACGAAATCCAAATCAGCTGATGGATTTAGCACCGGCTACTGGCACTCTTGACCGTTCAGACATAGCGGTTGGAAAACCTTGTCCGGTGGAACGCCCTTTGGTGCCAGTGCTTATTCGGTTTTTCCCTGGTTGCTTGTATCTGCATGATCTGGCCTTAATCGGAGGAGAGTTGCATGGCAACGCTGTAGGTCTAAATGCCGTTGTTCATTTGGGAGATGGTGTCAATACCAAGCGTGTATGGTGGCCTCGTTGTATTGAGCGACGGGGACGACCGGACTTTGGATGCAACTATATTCAGATGAATTCTATCGCGGGCGGAGATAGTCTAATGACTTCATTTTTTTCCGCCTCAACAGATCAACTTCTAACACGTAAGCCTGGTCATAAGAACTTTCCTGTGGATAAGCGTGGTGTTGTTTTTTCTGGTTCTACGCGAGAGGCGATTGCCCGGGGGCTTACTCGCCCGCATTCAGTGCGAATGCATGATGCTCATATTTGGGTAGACAATAGCGGCTATGGTGAAGTTGGTGTGGTAGAAGACGGAGGCTTTGCTCCTTTAACACGATTGCCAGGATGGACAAGAGGTCTGGCATTTTCTAATAGAATTGCTTTCGTCGGAACTTCGCGAGTGATACCACGTTTTAGTTGTTATGCGCCAGGGTTGGATATGCATAAGAGTATCTGCGGAGTACATGCTGTTGATTGTATCACAGGAGAAGTGCTAGGAAGTATCGTTTGGCCTTTTGGTAATCAGATTTTTGCAGTTGAAATTGCCCATGCACGATTAACTGAAGGATTTCCATTTATTGCTAATGTCAAGGGTGTTGAGCAAGCGTCAAAGCGTTTATTTTATTCGTTTGTTACGCATAACAAAAGAAAGAAAAGAAATGAAATCTGATTTTAAATTACTAATGTTAAGTGCGATGTATGAAAACGGAGGAAATACAACTCATCGTTTTCTTGATGGGCATCCATGCTTATATGTTTATCCATTTGAATCGCAGCTCGGCACACGCTTAGTGTATGATCATTTTAGATCAATGGTGCCACATAAATATCGTTGGCCGGTTTTCGATTTGTCGGCCAGCCCTATTGATGATTACCGCGCAATTATTGATGAAGAATGTAAAATTCGTGCGCGCACACCGTATGTTAGTAAATTTAGAGCTTGGCGTTTTGATTTTGATGATGAAAAGCGTCTTGATCGGTACTTGAAATATGTCGCTGAAACCGGACGAAGTCGCGGCGACAACGTTGCTGCTTTTTTTCGTGCAACATTTGATGTATGGGACAATTTGAACCGCTCGGGTGAAGAATGTATATGGGTAGGGTATAGTCCGGTGTTAACGCTGGATGCAGAAAAAGTGCTTTTGGATTTGCCAACTGCGCATTTTCTTCATGTTGTCAGGAATCCATGGTCGGCCTATGCAGACACAAAAAAGCGTCCAGTTCCACTTTCTCTTGCCTTCTATGTCCAACTATGGGCGCTAAATCAATACTATGCCTTGCAGGTCAAGGAGTTATTTCCTGAACGCATGCATATTCTTAGACTGGAGGATGAATTGGCGGATCCTTATACGGTATTAAGTCAACTTTGTGCCAAATGGGGAATTCAGCCCAGCGATTCGTTGCGCCGTATTTCGTGGAATGGCGTCCCGATGGACCAAGTTTTTCCATGGGGAACAATCCGCGTTCCAACTCTCGAAGCAAATCAAGCAGTTGCTTGCGAATTAAGCAATGATGAAAAGAGAGAGATACGTATACGTGCACAACCATATCTCAATCTTCTTGGCTACGAAAACTTCCTTTGTTGAAATATAGGTTTTTATGAGTTCCCGAAGAGTGTTGATTACCGGCGGAACTGGATTCGTCGGATCAAATCTTGTTCGTCGCCTACTGAAAGACGGCGCAGATGTGCATCTGCTCGTGAGGCCGGAATCATGCAACTGGCGCTTAATAGATGTTTTTGATGACATATCTTTGCATATCGCGCTTCTCGATAATATAGAGGATGTTCGAAAATTATTGCGCACGGTTCGACCGGAAGAAGTTTATCATCTTGCCGTATACGGGGCCTATCCATTGCAACTTGACTTCAATATAATGCTGGCGACAAACGTTAGCGGGACTGCGCATTTGCTTGATGCGTGTCGTGGTGTGGATGTTCGTGTTTTTGTTAATGCCGGATCATCTTCAGAGTATGGACATAAGGAACATGCGTCATCCGAGGATGATTGTCCACAGCCAAACAGTAAATACGCAATTACAAAACTTGCGGCGACTCACTTGTGTCAATTGGCTGCGACAAACGCGGGTTTCCCGATTCCAACCCTTCGATTATATTCAGTTTATGGTCGTAACGAAGATCCTTCGCGCTTGATTCCAACATTGATTAAGCATGCCCGAAATCGCACGTTGCCGCCACTGGTTGACCCTGACGTTGAGCGCGATTACGTGCATGTAGATGACGTTGTGAATGCGTTTTGCATGGTGGCATCTATGGCGTCTAATAAAAGTGTTTTTGTCGATCCAGCGCGAATTTTTAATGTATGTACCGGACGTGGTGTTAAGATGTATGAGCTGATCGCGCGTGTTCGCCGACTGTTTGAGATAGAGGATGAACCCGCATGGTCCAGCATGCCAAATCGGGTATGGGATTGCAAAACCTGGGTGGGCAATCCGAAACGTATTAATACGGAAATCGGATGGTCTGCAAGAATACCGCTCGAAGATGGGCTGCGTGTCCTTTATGAATCATCCTTGTAAACTCATATATGCGCCAATTATAAGTATAGCATCGCGTGATGAAAGTAATAGTCTATGTCCTCAGCCCCTATAATAATTACCGAAGAAACTCAATGTAGTATATGTGGCCGATCTTCGGGCTGTACTGTTTTTTCTAGGACTGATCGCGAGTTTAAAACATGTTCAAACATTTTTCACTTTATTAAATGTGATGGTTGTGAACATGTTTATTTGCAACCGAGCCCAAGAAGGAAAGATTTCATATTATTTACAACAACTATCTTACAAGCAATCATGCGTCTGCTTATTACCCATCTCGTTTTGTTGCTTGGATCAAGGACCATATTTTTGACCAGATGCGGATAGGTCCACTTTTAAAAAACTTAGATGATAATTGCAACATACTTGAAATTAGCTCGGGCGCCGGAAGGTTGCTGTTGCAATTACAGAGAATGTCTCGGCAAAAAATCAATCTATTTGCAAATGAAATTGAATTCGACGCCACTCGCTTGGAGATATTTCAAAAAAACCAGATCACACCATTAGCCGGTGCGATAGAAACAATCCAGACAGATGTAAGATTTGATCTTATAATTGGCGTGCATGTTATCGAACATGTTTTGGATCCCCAGAGCGTCTTTGCTTGGATTTCTTCTCATCTTAATCCGGACGGTGTTCTCTATCTTGAAACTCCCGATGCAAATGCTCTTTGTGGAAGAATCTTCAAAGATTTTTGGGGGATGACACATTTTCCGAGACATTTAAATATTTTTAACAAAACAAACCTTGGTGCAATCGCTCAAACTATGCCGATAGGAGTGAAACATGAAGATCACAGTCATTTCCGATTTCTTGAAAAGCCGCTACAGAATTAAGATTGACTGGGCATTTCTGGCGTTATTGAGCATTCTCGTTGGAGTAAATGTTCCTTTTCTTACCGGTTCAATCATTCCGACCAGTGATCTCCTCTTGGATTTGACGGGCTTTCATTATTTCTACAGCAGTTTCTTCTATTACAACGCAATCCCGCAATGGTGTCCTTATATTCTGTATGGGGTGCCCGCCGCAATGTCACAATGGATTCATTTCAGTCCCCTTGCCTACTTTGGCGCGCTGGTGGGTTTGCTTTTTCGTGTCGAGGATGTCTTGTCGGTGTTTCGCTTCGTTATCCTGCTGGAAAACGTATTTTTGCTGATGGGGACCTACCTTGTTGCGCGGCGCTTTTATAAACGGACCCTTACGGTCGTGATGGTTTGTCTGGGGGTTATTCTCAGCGCAGTGTGGTGGCCTCAAATGCATTTCAGTTTTCGGTATATCTACCATATCCCTTTGGTGTTGTATTTGCTTCATAGATTTTTTACGGAAGAAAAAGCTGCGTTCTTGTGGCTGGCCGGGTCGGTCACCATGCTGCATGCCATCGGGACCGCGCCCTACTTCGTTCCATTCTGGGCCTTGATCTTCTCGTTGTTCAGTCTTCCTTTTTTTGTGCGCAATCCGCTTATTCTGAAGTCGTTAATATCCAGGGAGCGAGCGGATGCGGCCGCCTTGGCGTTGTTCGCGGGGCTGACCGCCTGCATCGTCTATTTTATGTTTCAAGTTCCCGATGGCATCCTGAACCTGATGCGTGATGATCCGATGTCCATCCGTGCGTCATTGGACGTCATGTTGGTGAAAGACTTGGCTGGACTTCAGGACAGATTTGCGGTTTTCGCGCATCAGTATATGACGGGATGGCCGATAGAGACCGACACGCCGGTTTATTTCGGGATTCTGCCGTTTGCTTTCTTGCTTTGGGGTTTGATCAAGAAACCCGGCGCTCTTTTGATCGGGTTAACGGCGGCAAGCCTCGGATTGATCTTGTATTCGTTTGGCGGTATGATGACTTGGATTGGTTTTCGCTTGTTCCCCCTGCTATCGTCTTCTCACCATACTTTTCTTTATGTACAGCCGCCGATCAAAATACTGCTTCTACTGGCAGCCGGGCTTGGTTTTGAACATTTCCTGGAACATCATAGCAAGCGCTACCTCTGGGGTGTTCTCGTCTTTCTTCTTCTAATAGGCGACGTTTTTGGCGGCATGTCGGCCTTCTATTTGAAACAAGGCGTTGACTCGCTATCGCGAACAGCTGTGCACAATCCTGATTTATTCGCTTCGATTTGTCTCTGGATACGGATCGCCTTGTATGCAACGGGACTTATCACGTGTTTATTTGTGCTCCCAAAAGCGAACAACCGCGTTAAGCGTGATACTCCCTCGGCATCTCGCCGGAAAGCCGGACGCATACAGGGAATGGGATTGATTCTGATTCTTTGCTTTGTGTTTGATTTGGCGCTTTATCGTTATCTGGTCCATCGAAATGTTGCGCAGCAGCCTGTTCAGTTTGCGCCTTATCGGTATACACTTAAAACCCACCCTTTTGCTTATCAACCTTCCCGATTGGATATGCCGCAAGATGAACGAGCAATGGACGCATTAAACCTGTTGGCTAATCTTGCTCTCCTGCGGGATGCGCATGGTAATAGAAGTTGTTTGTATTACGATTACTTCAAATTGATTCAATCTGATATCACTTGGGTCCCGAATCTGTTTCGCGTTATGGTTTGTCCTCTTCAACTGGCGCAATTGTTTCAATGGAGAGGTTGGGATTGGTCGAATCCGGAAGGGGATACGTCTACGTCGTTTCTTAAAGTCCTGGGCTGTCATTCTCCCAAGATAAGGTTTATGGATCAGGCGATCATTGCCCGGTCCCCGCTCGATATGCAACGTCTCATTGGGACGACGCCCGATTTGTCGGAGGTGTTGATTCTGTGTGATGAAAACACCTGGAGCTTGCCCGTAAGGCTGCGCGAGAACAATATTGTGTTAAGGGATTTGGTTTGGTCTTTTTCAAATCCGCGATTCGGGAAGGTGCGGCCGCCGGATGGTTTCCTGCCTCTTGAGCCGTTGGAGATGGAGCTTCTCGGATTCAAGGCGGACGAAATAAAGTTTCGCGTTGCGATTGGCGGGAGTGAGGACGGATGGCTTGTTTATGCCGATAATTTCACTCCGGACTGGAAAGCGTCGGTCGACAATCAACCGGTTGAAATCCTGCCGGCTTATTTGGCTTTCAAAGCGATACCGATTTCGCCCGGAACGCATGTAGTTCGTTTTCATTACGGTCGCGGGCTCATGACATTTCTGAGCTATATGCTGGCATTGATAGGAATCGTCTGGGGTGGAATCGTGGCGGCGTGGTTTGCGCTGATGCTGTCATGTCATCGTGTATGCCCCGGACGTGCGGACGCTGTGGCCGCAAAGAAGACAGGATAACCCAGACTTCGCCGCAGCGGCTACGGCGGGCAAGCAGGATAGACATGTTAATCCCAAGAGCCCCGAACACAGCCTGCGGCTGTGTTCGGGGAATAATCCGGATATTCGACAAAGTTCGGTTAATAAAATTTACCGATGAAGAAACAGATAGGATTCGGTCGGTCAATCGCATATTTGCCGTGATTCGGTTGTTTTATGATTATTCGCCGCCGCTGACAGGAACGCGGATTAGCAATTGACCAACTTTGGCGATATAATGTGCAATGCCCTTTCAGCAATTCTAATTATGACGGCCGGATGAGCTGCTGACCGGTATCAGGGAAGGCATGCAGGAG
>JAGYNC010000097.1 GCA_018400135.1 Victivallaceae bacterium | reverse complement strand
CTGGTCTTCCTCACCATAGGCATGAATGTCCGAATCAGTGAATACCGCGCCAACATAAAGGTAGTTGTTGTCCCAAAGCAGACGGTATTCGCCGGGTTCGTGCAGTTTGGAACCAACGGTTGACTTCATAAACGCGGGCAGTCTCTTGTGAACATCTTTACTAAGTTGCAGTTGATATGGTGGCGCGGCATTCCACGCGGCCTCGTTCAGATTGCCGTCCAGCGTGATGGGAGTTGGGGCGTAAGCCGCTTTAACTACTGGTGGTTTGTCATTTTGCACAAGCCAGCAACAGGTGCTACAGCCGCTGAGTAATCCAGCTAATCCAACGCTAATTATCAACTTCAGACAAGATGCTTTCATTATTTAATTCCCTTTATAATTTGTTATGAAGTCTGGAGATTGTTTATGTGCTACATCCACAAAAAAACCTAACAAAATATAATATATCAAAAAACTTAATTTGCAAATATTTTGCCACAAAATCAGCACAAAACCCCTATAAAAATTTCCAATTTGCAACACGCCAAAATTACCATATATTCTTTCAATCAAGAAAAAAAGGCGTCATCATCGAGACTGAACGGGATTTTTATCAACGGTCGGCGTTACAAGAAAGCCGGAGTGGTTTTGTTCGAGCTGTAATCCGGCAAAAGCCGCCAGATGGATTTATTCACCGATTCCCGGCGGGACGCGAAGACAGACTGTTTGGTTGACGCAGTAGACCAAATCAACCGCCGCTACGGCAGGGGAACGTTGTTCAATCTCGCCGAAGGCTATGAAAGAAAATCATTGATGATCTCCAGCAATCTGGTCTTCTCCGAGTGCGATAGGATTTACAAGGACAAAAGAAACAGCGGGTCCACGGGGATTTTTAATTGTCGTTTGACACTTCGGGAGCAACCTTAACTTTTCGTGGAAAATCTGCCACCACTATACCCCCTATAATCATTATAATCATTAATTATTGCCCCTCATCCCTCTACAGTTGTAGTTGTATTACCGGACCAAATCGAACGTTACTTCCCATTACTTCAGGTTGTCTCTGGTCTAAAAGAATTTATTTAATGTGGAACCAGTTGATGGATAATGCCAGTTTGAGACTTTCTATAAGCGTCCGTCTTTTTATGCTGAGGACTATTTTTTTGATGATGAATACCGGATTAAGGTAGATTCTGCGGTAGAATTTTCTGTAATACTTCATGATCACCGGCCATGGCAGTGTTTCGTGATCGTATATGACCGAGGGGACGGAATGGAACTTGTATTTTTCCCAGTCGCGGGTTTTTATTTTTCCGGCGGCGTCCAGTTCCCTGAACATGGTCGTGTCCGGCAGTGGAATGGTTATTCCGGCTTTGACCAGGTCAAGATCAAGTTCCCGGGCGAAATCAATGGTTTTCTGCATAGTCATCTCGTTATCGCCGGGCAGTCCGAACATAAAATAACCAACGGTCTCCAGGTTGGCTGCTTTCGCCCAGCGTACCGTATCTCGGACTTGTTTCAGCGTGATGCCTTTCTTGATTCTATTCAGGACTCGTTGACTGCCTGATTCCACGCCGATATATATTCGGTAACAACCGGCCAGTTTCATTTTTTTCATCAGTTCGGCATCTGTCCGGTCGGCGCGTATACCGTTTAGCGTGCTCCAGGGTATGCCTGCATGTTTTTCTATTAGCAAATCACAAATATCTTTTGCGCGCTGGATATTGGTGGTGAACCCATCGTCGGCCAAAAATATTTCTTTAAAGCCCATTTCTCTGGCTCTGATGAATTCCTCGACGACCCGTGATGGTGATTTTACCCGAAAAGTACGCCCGAAGGTACTTTTATTGCAGTAGGTGCAGTTGTAAACGCAACCGCGCGAGGTTTCGACCCAGGCAACAGGTTTTCGTCTGGCGACAGCCATAGATACCTGGTATTTTTTGAATTCAAAAAGTTCGTAGGCTGGGAAAGGCAGCGTGTCGAGATTTTTGATGAATTCACGGCGGTCATTAATGATAACGGTTTTAGCATCTTGTTTGAAGGCTATGCCGCTTATGTTTTGCAATGGGACACCATCCGCGATGTCGCCGATTATAAAGTCGCCTTCGCCCATTACGGCAATATCCAGCGCTGTCTCGCGGAGTGATGATTCCGGAAAAGATGAGCAGTGCGAACCGCCGCCGACCAGCACCGCTTTGGGGTTGATAACTTTTGCCAGTTTCGATATCCGGTCGGCTTCCCGAATCAATGGCGTAACAAATGTTATTCCGACAAAATCCGGCATAAAATCACGCATTACCGCGGTAAAAACGTCTTCACTGTGCAAATTGAAATCAAAAGTTTTTACCTGATGACCAGCTTTCAGCAGGCTGGCGCCCAAGCATGCTAAACTTAACGGCACGGTTGAAGGCGCCACCCCTTTGATGACGGTTCTCGCGTAAAACCGTTCAAACGGCGGGTTGGCTAGCAGGAATTTGCGTGATTTTGTTTTTTTCATGGCATTTTCGTTTGCATCATTGTTTTTACCAGTTCAACCGGGACGTTGGCTGCCGCGGCGCACCATTCATACTGGGTTTCGGCCAGGTTTTCCGGGGTTGCGTCGTAGTTTTCCTCGCGCAGCTTTCTGAATTTTCGCAGTATTGCCAGTTTCCGCAATCGCCAGGGACGTGGCAAATAGTATGTCAGTAGTGTAACAAACATGTGCAAACGCAGCTTGCGCTGGTCATACAACGTACCGTCAGTATCAAAAATCACCGCTTTGAAATTGTCCCAGGCCACAATATTTTCCAATTCAGACATGTTATTTTCCGCTATTGATAAATGTGTTGTCCGTCAGGAATTTCAGACATGCTCAGTTTTCGGCATCATTTACGGATAACCCTACTTAGTTTACGATAGCTACTTTCAGAAATTTTCAACCGGCAAATTTTAAAAAATTGTGCACGGAGTACAAATTCTTGTTAATGCTGCAAAAGTTGTTCTGAGATATGGTGTGGGGGTCAGATACTATAAATTAATTTGAATTTAGCATCCCAAAATAGAATATTCAAAACGTTTAGAAAATAAATGGGCAAATCGGAGTTGTCAAATATATTTGCAAAATATTGGCGCATGGTGTAGGCTAAGCGTTGGTTTTGGGAAATAGAGTTTTCCTTACAACTATTACTGATTTGACAAAGGAGCTTCAACCAATATGTTCAGCACATCCGATTTAAAGAAAGGCTTAAAAATTGAAATTGACGGTGAACCTTGGGTTATTACCGAATTTGAATTCTGCAAGCCCGGCAAAGGTACCGCACTCTATCGCTGCAAAATGAAAAACATGATTACCGGCGCCGGCATGGATAAGACCTACCGTCCCAGCGACAAAATAGACAAACCCGATCTGGAAGAACGCGAAATGTATTACTCCTACGAAGATGGAGATTTTTTCGTGTTCAGCGATGTCGAAACTTTTGAAGAAACTCGCATCAACAAAGAATTCCTCGGAATTAAAGCTTATTTCATGATTGAAAACAGCCTGTGTCAAATATTGATGTTCAACGGACGGGCAATTGACGTAACTCTGCCGACCTTTATCGAAAAAGAGGTTGTAGAAACTGAGCCCGGCGCAAGAGGTGACACTGCTACCAATGTCACCAAACCTGCTAAAATCGATAATGGCTACGAAATTCAAGTACCGCTGTTCATCAACCAGGGCGATACTGTCCGCATTGATACTAGAACCGGAACATACACCGAACGGGTTAGTAAAGCCTGATGACGCGATCAAATCCACCTCGGAATCGGGACGTTGGTGATCGAGCGTCGAAACCAGGTTCGAGAGGGGGATGTCGTGTACGGGAACGGGAACGGGTACGGGTACGGGAACGGGAACGGGTACGAGTACGGGAACGGGTACGAGTACGGGTACGAGAACGGGTACGGGTACGAGAACGGGAACGAGAACGAGAACGAGAACGAGAGGGAGAACGATCGTACACATACACAGCGAAGCGGTTCACGTACACGTACACGAGGGCACGATGAAACTTGACCATGAGAAATTGGATGTTTATCGCGTCGCCTTAGACTTTGCGGCGTGGGCCTACACGGTGTGCCGGACCCTGAAGGGTCTGGATCGACCGACACGTGACCAACTCATTCGGGCTTCCCAGTCCATCGCATTGAACATTGCCGAAGGCTGCGGCAAGATTCCGATGGCTGAACGAGGGCGCTTCTTTCAGATTGCCGGCGGATCAGCCCGGGAATGCGGGGCAATTCTGGACATTCTCGACCGGTGCGGAGTTCTCGACCGCGAGGCCGTCCGCCATGGCAAGGAGTTTCTCGTGCGAATCGTGGCGATGCTTACACGGATGATCGAGCGTCGAAACCAGGTTCGAGAGGGGGATGTCGTGTACGAGAACGGGAACGGGTACGTGAACGAGAACGGGAACGGGTACGAGAACGGGTACGGGTACGGGTACGAGTATGGGAACGGGAACGAGTACGGGAACGAGAACGGGCACGAGTACGAGTATGGGAACGGGAACGAGAACGGGTACGGGTACGAGAACGAGAACGTGTACGTGAACGAGAGGGAGAACGACCGTACACGTACACAGCGAAGCGGTTCACGTACACGTACACGAGGACACGATGAAACTTGACCATGAGAAATTGGATGTTTATCGCGTCGCCTTAGACAGAAACCCGTTCCGTCGGTTTTGACGGAACCGTATTGAAAGTAGGGAAATAACATGATAGTTACCAGGGGAAAGTTGGATGGCATCCTGATTATTGAACCGCGTGTTTTTGCTGATTCCAGAGGCTTTTTTTACGAAAGCTATAACGCCAAAAAATTCAGAGAAGCGGGAATATTTCCGGATTTTATTCAGGACAACCATTCACGGTCGATAAAAAATACGTTGCGCGGGTTGCACTACCAGGTTAATCCGGGACAGGACAAGCTGGTACGAGCTTCTGTGGGCGAGGTGTGGGATGTGGTAGTAGACATCCGCAAAAAATCTCCTACTTTCGGACAATGGGAGGGCTTCAATTTGTCCGCCGACAACAAACTTATGCTGCTTGTTCCCAAGGGTTTTGCCCACGGGTTTTGTGTTTTGAGCGACTGGGCCGAATTCCAGTACAAATGCAGCGAATACTGGAGTCCCGCGGACGAACGCGCAATCATCTGGAACGACCCGGACATCGGCGTTAAATGGCCAATCGCCCAACCAATACTTTCCGGGAAAGACAGCAAAAGTCCTCCATTCAAGGAGGCCGAACTGTTTTAAAGAGGACAACGCTCGCAAGCTAAGTCCGGGTCGGAAAAGTTTTAAATCTGCTTATATTTTATTTAACGACAAACAAAATAGTAATGCCACTCTTTGGGCGGGGTCGAGGCTACGACACCCGAGGAGGAACGATTAGTGCTCTGTAGTATTGACCCCGACCCAAAGGAAAGAGTGAGGCATTACACGAAATAAACAACCGGCGCGACGCGCCTGAGGATCATGATATTATGTCTCAACTTAAAGGGGTTATTCTGGCCGGGGGCACGGCTAGCCGTCTTAATCCGTTGACCAAGGTAACGAACAAACATTTGTTGCCTGTAGGCCGTGTGCCAATGATTTACCATCCCATCAAAAAACTCAAAGATGTAGGCATTGAACACATTCTCATTGTTACCGGGGTCAATCACATGGGCGATGTGGTCAGTCTACTCGGCTCCGGAAAAGATTTTGGCTGCAAATTCACCTACAAGGTACAGGATGAGGCAGGCGGCATAGCCCAGGCGTTGGCGTTGGCAGAGAATTTTGCCGGCAGCTCGCCGATTACTGTCATTCTGGGAGACAACATTTTCGAAGATAACCTTGAATCACACAAGACGGCTTTTATTGAAAACGGTACAGGAGCGCATATTGTTTTAAAGGAAGTCAGCGATCCCCATCGTTTTGGCGTAGCCGAAATTGGAGGGGAAAAGGTCATCAGCATTGAGGAAAAACCCACACACCCAAAAACCAACCTGGCCGTTACCGGCATCTATTTTTATGACAATCGGGTCTATGATATTATTCGCAAGCTACAGCCTTCCGAGCGCGGCGAATACGAAATCTCAGATGTCAACAATCATTATATTGCAATGCAGCAAATGAGCTTTAGTCGCATGCAAGGCTGGTGGAGCGATGCCGGCACATTCGAATCGCTCGCACGAGTACAATCTCTGGTAATGGAAGCGCCTCCGCAATGAAGAGATTAGCCATCACCGGTGCTGGCGGCATGCTCGGCTCAGATTTAGCAAAACTTGCAACAGCCAATGGCTGGGAAGCGGTTGGTTTTGACTTGCCGAATTACGATATCACCGACCCGGAACATCTGCAGCAAATTGTTGATGCCGGTGATGTCATTGTCAACTGCGCGGCCTACACCAACGTTGACCGGGCCGAGAGCGAACCGCAACTTTGCGCCGCCGTCAACGCTGTCGCTCCCGGCATTTTGGGCCAATTGGCGACCGCGGCCAACAAATATGTGATTCACGTCAGTACGGACTTTGTCTATGGCGACTTGACCGAACAACCGCAACGCGAGGATGATCCGGTCAAGCCGCTGAGTGTTTACGGTAAAACAAAATTAGCGGGAGAACAAAATCTGCTCGACTCGGGATGTCACTGTTCAATAATCAGAGTGCAGTGGAGTTATGGTGCCAACGGTGCCAACTTTGTCAGCAAGCTGGCGCAACTTGCCGCCGAACGCCGGGAACTGAAAGTTGTCTCAGACCAGGTAGGAGCTCCCACTTGGACGATAGATTCAGCCCGTGCCATTCTGGAGCTTGCCCATCATCGTCCACATGGCGTATTCAACTTTGCCGCTGCTGGCTACGCCACCCGTTACGACGTGGCTAAATTAATCGTCAGAGAACTGGCGTTGCCGGTAACCCTGACCCCCTGTTCCAGCAGTGAATTTCCAACTGTTGCCGCCAGACCATTAAATTCCCAATTTAACTGCGCCAAACTCGAACAACTGCTCGATTTCAGTCGTCCCGAATGGCAAGTGTCTCTATGCCAATTTCTTTCTCAAACGATGGTCAAGATATGAAGTTCCAAAAACATCTTTACCTTGGCAAGGTGTTCCCGGATAAAGCTCCAGCAGTAATATCTTAATGGCACTGTTGCCGGGGCATTGACGGCAACCACATCAAGATTCAGGCAGCGTCCAATATAAACCGCGCGAGAAGTATGAAATTCCTGAGAAACGATGGTGAATTTTTCCAGCTTGAAAACCTGGTGCGCGCGAGTGATTGACGCTAATGTTCTGAATCCCAGGTTGTCTTTAACAATAGCACTTTCCGGTACGCCATCTGCCACCAAAGCCAGCTTCATATCTTCCGGCTCGTCATAGTCATAATGCAAACGGCGGGCACCGCTGACCAACAAATATTTAACCTTGCGGGCATGATAAAGCGCCGCCGCGATTTTAATGCGTTGCGTAAAATATTCGTTGGGTTTTCCCTCTAAGGTTTTTGATGTTCCGAGAACCAGGGCATATTCATTATCCGGCACAGTTTCAACGTTATCGTACAAGTTCCCGGCAACCGCGTTTTCAACATAAACTCTGATCGATAATGCGGCGATTGCTAAAACAGCAATCACACCACAACCCGCATAGAGGATCACCCGGGAAATATTCTGATGTTTAAACAGTTTCAATTCAATCTCCTTAGCCAATTGCAAAATCTCCCGTGGCCGCGCGAAGTTTTGCAATTGGCTCTCCTGATAAATTTAACACAAAACTAACAAAAACCAGACAAAGTCTGCATTTTTCTCATTTAAACTAACAATATAGATACAAAAATCCAGTGTCATTTCAAGAAGGCACGGATTAAGTAAACCAAAAAAATAGAGAGAAAACAGCAAAAAGCAATTGTCTAAATTTTCTCAACATCTCAAAAAAAAGGAAAAGGCTATGAAAAAATTGTTAGCGATCAGTATCGGAGCAGCAGCTGTTATTTCCAGCGCGTTTGGTCAAACTACCAATATCAACGGAGCGGGCGCATCATTCCCGGCGCCAGTATATCAACACTGGACATACACCTACAGTCAAAGTAATCCTAACGCCAAAGTCAATTATCAAAGTATGGGTTCCGGCGCCGGCATCAACCAAATTAAAGCCGGCACTGTGGATTTTGCCGGCACCGATAGCCCGCTGACGCTGGAACAACAACAGAAAGCCGGATTGCAGCAATTCCCCATGCTTATGGGTGGTGTAGTGGTCATTGTTAATCTGCCAAGAGTCAAAACCAACGAATTAAAATTAACTCGTGCAGTTCTGGCTGATATCTTTCTGGGAAAAATCACCCGATGGGATGACGCGCGTATCAGCAAGTTAAACCCGACAATCAAACTGCCGCGTATGAGTATTTCCGTGGTACGACGCGCCGATGCCAGCGGAACAACCTTTATCTTCACCAACTATCTCGCAAAAATATCTAAAGCGTGGGCCGATAAGGTCGGGTGCGGCGCTGCCGTCAACTGGCCGGTCGGGATGGGTGGACAAAAAAATCCGGGGGTTTGCAACAATGTTGCCAGAATCCGCGGCAGTATTGGTTATACCGAATACACCTACGCGGTAGAGGCAAAATTGAATATGCCGCAACTGGAAAACAAAGCCGGTAAATTCGTCGAACCCAGTGACGCCGCATTCAGCGCCGCCGCCGCCAACGCCGACTGGAAAAATGCTCCCGGCCTTTATATGGTATTAACGGATCAGGCTGGCGATGACACCTGGCCGCTCGCAGGCGTAACCTACATCCTGATGCGCGAAGATTGCCCACCAGCCATGCGTGTTGAGCTTATTAAATATTTCAACTGGTGCTTCTCCACCGGCATGGCCGCGGCAAAAAAACTCGACTATGTGCCGATACCCGATAACGTTGTTAAATTAGTACAAAAAAATATTTTTAAACAGGACTGAAAAATTAAATGGAAAATTACTTGAAAGACAAAATCGTCAGATTGCGGTGTAAAAAGCTTTATCCGGAAGCTCACACACATGTCATCGTTGGTAATGTGCTCGAAGAAACCGACCGGTATATTGTTATCAAAGGACGCACTTTCCATTTCCGGCGCATTGTTGATCAAATGCGCAGTCAGATATACTGCGGCAACACGATGATCAGAATTATCCCTTGGGATAATGTCGAAGTCATCCACTGGATCAGCGCCAAAACCGACTGGAATGCCGACATCACTTTTGACAGCGACGGCAATCTCGTGCTTGACGACAAAGCAAAGACTATCATTGCTGCCAAGCGCGACAGCTATGGGGCATGAGGAATCGTGGGGAGAAAGAGAAAAATAGGTCGCACACCGTTGCGATGATACCGGCCGCAGGCCGTGGAGGGACGGACTCCTGTCCGTCCGAAAAGTAAGCTAGGGTTGAGGGAGGTT
>JAGYNC010000096.1 GCA_018400135.1 Victivallaceae bacterium | reverse complement strand
GTTGAGCCACCACAGGTAATAACGCACCTGAGCAATATCGCCTTTACCGGGAGTCCGGCCTTTTTTGGTCTC
The DNA here is from genome assembly GCA_018400135.1 of Victivallaceae bacterium. Taxonomy (GTDB): domain Bacteria; phylum Verrucomicrobiota; class Lentisphaeria; order Victivallales; family Victivallaceae; genus M55B135. The sequence continues at coordinate 9,514 of JAGYNC010000096.1, read as the reverse complement.
GTGGATGATGCCGTGCTTGAACGCCGCCCAGTCGATCACGCCAACCTCGCCGATGGGAATATCCTTTTCCTCGCGCTTGAACGTAGTCTCTTGGATATGCATGCCGATTTGGACATTAACGTTTTCTAGTTCTGGACGCATACCATGCCGGAACAGCCACAATTTCCGTCGGCAGACATACAAATAACTTACTTCTTTTCCGGTAATATGGATTGGGTGTTTGTCCATGTTTTTCACCAGACCATTTTATTGCGGTTGCGGTAAAGTGTTCGTAATTCCTAATGCGACTTGTTGCGTATCGTGAAAATGCTTCACTGCGTCCATATTATAGAAAAAACGGCCGGAGAAAGTCAATTGACGCGTCACAGGTCGCTTTTATCCGAAGGACATAATCCCCTGAGTTTTTTACCGAGTGCGACATCCAGATCATTTTTATCTTCCGGGTACAGGGAGATAAGGCGTTTGCCTTCCTGTTGGTAAATTTTTTGTTTTTTGAGCATGCCGATTTTGTAGTCGATTGTGTCCATGCCCCAGTACTCGATATAAACGTCGAATTCCGGCAGATAGAAATCTGGTCGCACGGCATAGCCTTCGATGATGCGGATGCGTTCGTCGTAGCGGTATTTTATGGCATGGGCGGCAAGCCACTCAGCGATAAGGCGTTCGCCGTGCGACTGGACAAACGTACCGTCTGCAGCCCTTATCGTTTTGTTGAGTTCGACTTGGGTGTCGTAGTTACGTCTGGCAAGATATGTCTCGTCAAAACAATGATCGCAGTATACGCGCTGAAAAGTGTGAATGCTCCGGGAATATTCCTCGGACTCGACTTCCTTCCCGCATTTTTGGCATTTGCGGACAACCGACTTTTCCACGATCCTGATGGCCTCTTTAATCGTTTTTCCGGCAGCCTCCACGCTGCGCTTTACGTAGTCTTTTTCGTTCTGGTTCCTGTACATATCCCTCAAATCAGGGAGAAGCTTTTCGGCGTATGCACCGAAAGCACCCAGCGCCTTGGCCGAATATTGTCGCACCTGCGGATGCGCATCCAACAGAAGCGGCGACAAAACAGTCACCGCCTTGTCCGGCGGAACAATGCCCGCGAGTTTCCCGAGCGATGATGCCGCCAGACGACGCACCAACGGCGATGCTGAGCGCGTCAGTTCCACAAGTTCGTCAAATACCAGGGGATCCGCGCTCTTTCCGAGTTCCGTAGCCCGTGCGGCCAATTTTCTTTCGTTATTGATGTCCATAAGTTCCTGTGATTTGCTTATTCCGCATCTCATAAAACAGATGCCGCCGCTATCATGCATCTGAGATTATCAAGATGTTCAATAACACCGGCCGAATTCAGTCCGAGTCGATCTATCATATTGTCGTTGACGGTAATTTTGCGATCTATTATAAATTTTTTCAGAGTTTTCAGTTCATGCGCGGAAGCCATACCGCTACGAAATTGCTGTACCATACAAGTAAGGCGTTCAAGTGCTATTTGATCTTCCAATATCAGCAGTTCTGTTCCCCATTCGGAAACAAACAGTTCGGCGATATATTGGGCAGAAAGAAAATCAACACCAAGTTCGCCGCTGCCCATCGCCTCCGGGAAAAAATGCTCAAACATTCCATCCGAAACAGCACCGCTGAAAATCTTATTCTGAATATTAAGCAGTCCGGCAATCAGGTCAGAATCTTTAAGTATCTGTTCTCCCCATTGTTCAAAAAACCGGGTTTCCTTACGCCAGAACTTCTGCACTTTTATGGCGATATCTTGAAACTTGCCGTCCTTCATCCGGTTGTCATTCTTAATCTGCACTTCACAGAGTTCTTCAAATGAACTTTTTGCCTGTTCTGTCAACAAAGAGAAAACCTCAACATCACACGGTTGTTTCCTTCCCTCGCGACCAACCCGGCCGCCGCGCTGAATCGTGGCGGCAATGCCCTGATAATCAATCATGGCATGGTCAAAATCCAAGTCAACTCCGACTTCAATCATTTGAGTGGTGATGAGCGTTAACGGGCGTTGCCGCATAACGTTCTTACAACTTGTAATAATTTGACGTCGCAACATTGGCGGCACGAGTCCGTCAAGGAATATCGTAATTCTTGAATTATCTTGACGTTGCAACACTTCAAGCTGCCGCCATGGATTGTAACCGCCGTTAAATTCCTGCAACAGCGGCCATGTACCTTTGCTAACCAAGTTAAGCACCACCAGCAGGCTTTTATTTTTACATCGACTATGAAAATTTTCAATTTTCTGTTTCAAATCCGCTATTGACAACCCACCGATATTGCGATAGTGCCTCCGGCCGTCAACCGTTTGCGACTTGTAAATATTTCCGGTAATTGCTGCTGAAATGCGCCCCGACCGCGCCAATCCGAGATACTCAAATTCTTCAAGCGGCGTGGCTGAACCGAAGATAAAGCGGCAGTTACAGGATGTTGCATACTCCCAGGCAATCCGGAAGAAATAGGGGAGAATCGTCATCGGCAGCTTATGGAACTCATCCATAATAACAATGGCATCTTTCAAGCCAATGCCTTTGATGCACCTTGTCCGGTGCGGATGACACATTGCCAGCAAGACTTGATTGAATGTAGTGATATTATATGATTCACTAAACGGCTGTACCGCAATATCCAGCGCGAACATCGGATTTAGGTTGTCGTTCGGCATAATGTTTTCCGTTTTCTTTTCCTGTCGGATGTAATTCCAGATTTGGACATTATCCTCGCCGGTAAAATATTCCTCATATATCTGATCGGCGATCGAAACCTGAGGAACAGAAAAAACAATCCGGTCAAGATCATGTTTATCACGCAGGATTTCCGCAGCGGACAGCATGGTTTCTGTTTTGCCCAATCCGGTCGGAGCATCTATAAAGTAAAAGCAAGAATCTACGGCAAGGCATTTATGAAATTCCGATTTCAATTCACTCCGCAATCGGCAAATGGTATTGCCGTTGTTGAAAAAACTTTTTGGTGAACGGGGAATGAATTTATTATGCGGGTAAGTCTGTTGCCATGATGACATTGCCAATGTATTGCCGGACTGTTTGGCGGCAGACAAATGATCCTGATAACACATGCGGCCAAGTATTGACCGCGCGGCGAGGAATACCCGCAGCCGTTCTTCGGAAGACAGTGAAATCCACCGGTTGAATTCACCTGCCTCCTTGCCGGCGACGGGGGCAAGTTTATAAAACTTCTCCCAGGCATCGTGAAATTTCTCTGGGGGAATCTCAGGAAGCAAGGATTGAATGCCTTCAACCGGGTCCGCAAAAAAGGCTTTTGCCTGGGAATCAGCAGCAATGGCGCAATACTCGTCTTTGTGCTGGCTACAGAGTCCGAGAAAAGAATGATGAGCGGCTCCAGAATGTAGTGCCGCTAGAGACCAGAAACAAGCGTTTTCCCGGTTACATGTTCGAATCAGCAGGCTAGCCAACAAGCCTCCTGTTGCGGCGTGATGGTGTGGTGATTCTGAAGTGCTTCCGGTAATATAATGTTGCCAAGCCAAGGTTGCTTTGCCGACATCATGGCAGGCGCAGATTATCCTCTCTTCAAGGTTGACGGCCGCAATGCAAACTTCCCTGAGGTGTTCCAAAAGATCGGAATCCGCACCATGGCTGAATAATCTCATTCGTTTTTTATCTCCATCCGACAATATCCTTTTATTAACGGATCCGGCAGCAACTCTCCCTGAAATACCGGAGTCGGATATATCCAATAACCGTCGCTGCAAATGCGTTCATGGACTTCCGCCGCATTAACGATATGGCGAGATAGCGGAACGACTTCTCCCCAAGCGATCTCTTTTTTCTGAGCCCAATTGCCGCCTGACGGCAACGCTTCCTGTACCATGACGTTCTGAATAATCGCACGACAGAAAGACGCGCCAAGAAATAAAGGAAATGCTGGAGTTTTAAGTGCTACCTCCAGTTTTTCCGCCGCCTCATGAGGAACTCGTACAACGACCTCGTATGCCGGATTTTCAATAACCTGCTGTTGCATTCGCAAATTATCTCCTTTTCCGATTTCTTTACAACCGTTGACATTCCAAGATACACGGCGGGGAATGCCTCCAGTCCAACGGCAGGCCACGTGATAATCGTTTGATTCCTCCCATTGCAAAAGTTCCGTTGATACCGGCCATGGCAATCCTTCACGGCTCAATTTCTGTAACAAATTTTCATCTTGCGGGACAGCTGCCTGCGAGCGCGGCGCGGCAAAGCCAAGCGCCGCACCGAGCAGTCCGGCAATATTTGATGGTGCCGGGCCAAGGCATGAGAAAGAACCCATGGATTCGTATGGGTTCCTCCACATGGCCATATCCCCGGTTAATTTAAAGACAAGGTAGTTCATGATTCACCCCAAGCAGTCTATTTTACAATTGGCGGCGGAGTGAACCACAAAACGCGTATCCTGCGTACAATCCCAACCTTTCAGGAAGCCGGGAAGTATTTCATTAAGCGCTTCAATAGCTTCGTGGTGAGCGGTAAGTTTTTTATGTTCAAGTTTATTAATTAATTCTGCCGGGTTTTCATAGCCAACATCACCCTGCGGCTGCCAGCCGACAACGAACTGGGCAAATTGCGAGCGTTGGGTGAATGACGGATAGCGGTCGGAAGTATAAGCCCGCCACATTCCGTTTATCAGCATTTCCAGCCAGCCCGAAGCCCCGGTTTTATTCCAGTCGACGGCCTTATGATTTTCCGCATTGACACGGAGCATGTTAAGGTTGATTTCCCACAAAGCCAAGAAAAAGCCATATTCCAGGGAATCGACAGTGGCCGAACCAGCCGCCTCATTTATCTCCCCGTTTTTAAGCCCGGGGAAAGCATTGTTACGCCCAAGAGAGAAAATTTCACACGAATGGAATGTTGAAGGACGGAATAAGGTGTTAGCCGCATTCGTGACATTAAAGCTCTCTTTTGATACGGCATGCACATAACCGAAAAGCGGCAGGTCAAGACAGTGATTAAGCGCATCTTTTTTGTCTGCGTCTTTGATTGCATAAGCATCCCTTATCAGTTTTAGCCTAGCAGTAAAATCGCGGGGATTGCCTGCTTCATCTTCTTTCTCATAGAAAATAGCGGTGTCCGGCTTGGAAAACTCCTGAGCCAGCGCGTGGGCTTTAATACCGCGCCTTACGTGATGCTTAAGGTGGACATCGGAAGTAAACACCTGCATGGTTTCATCATTTGTTCGTAGGGTTGAGGTATACGGATCCAAATTGGGGCGAGCCTGAATGGCTTCAAACCCAAAGAGGACATAGACATTCCCGGATTTAGCGGCAAGAGGACTTAACTTAATCATTTTGTGTTTCCTTTTCTTGAGATTTATAAATAAAAACCAAGCCCATGATCAACCCGGAATTAAAAGTATCTTTCCGGCTCTCTTCCAGACACGACTTGATAAACGGCAATGTCTTACAGTTGAATCGTTGTTGCTCTTCCAAATTAATAAGCAAACCAACACCTTTAGTTAAAAGAGACAATATCTGTTCGCCGCGCAACGTTGATGGGTGGCGACCTTGTGTTATCGAAAAGCTGCGCCCAGCTTTTGTGACCGCAAAAGCGAGTTCATTAAGCAAGATTCCGGTTAACGCTCCACGAACAAATAAATTAAAATCATCATCCGGCACGCCCTGCCAGGCTTGTTTGACAAATGCGTCGAGTTTTTCTTTCTGCCAATCCCATAAAGAACCGTAAACCGGCCCCACGAGTTCAGCAGTTTGCGGACATTCCTTCATCATACTGAATACTCCTTTCTCTGTAAGTTGGTATTGTTCAACTGCTTTAAGTGTTGTTTGAAATTCTATTGTATTTAGCTTTCCCGGGCTATTTCTGGCGGCGTGAATCAAATGCTGCAACCGCCGCAGTCTGGCTATAACCCGGAAATATTCTCTGGCCTTTCTCTTGCCAATAAGTTCCTCCCCGCGAAACGCCTTAGAAAACCGTTGGAAGCTATAAAATATCTCATTTGCTGAGATGTATCGTTTTTGCAACGCCGATGTAAAAACTTCAGTCCAATAGCGATAAATACAGGGAGTCTCTCTATCCTGACAGGTAAGGGCTACCTTCATATAACTCACCACTGACACCATGGTGTTATTCCTTAACATTTCTTCATTGAGACATGCCAGATAATCAAGAGATACGCTCGGAAAAACCTGTTGGATAATCAACTTCTTTTTCTGGCTTCCTTCAATATTGACCAGAAATAAGGTAGACTGCGAGTCGGCAGGTATCGGAATGACCGCCGGAGTAGGTGCAATTATTGATTCTGTATCCTCGTTTTTCTTTTTCTTGGCTTTTCTTGCTTCAAAAAACGCTTGTTTTTTGTGTTTTTCAGAATCAACAAAACGTTTTAACTGACTGTACTTCAAATCCCCTTCAGGCATGAATATTAATTCTGATGTATCAGGGTTCGGGGCAACTTTTATCCGATAGCTAGGCTTATTTGTCCAGATGTCAAGCAACTCCCTACGTGAATTTTTACTAATTGGTCCCATCAGTCTGATATACTCTGAATCTGAAATTTTATCTAGCTTGCAATCTTGTCCGAAAGGATTGCGTCCTAACCCTCTACCCATTTGGAACATGTCAGAAATTATTTCTCGTTGTGCCCTCCCCGGGATGGCAAAAAATAACATCAACTCAATTGAACGTTGAACATTAACATCTAAATCTTTCAAGTCGTCCCAATCATCGTTTTCGGAACCGGCTAGTCCCAAAACAATTTTGCTGTTATCAGACAAACTACAGACAACCGGCAATGCCCATTTCCTTTTGGGGGCCTTAAACTTATCCCAAGCATTTATTAGTTTTTTTGTAGTTGGATTTTCAACAAGGCATTCAAATGCTGAGAGTTGGCTTCTAATGTTATCAGCGGCAGCGACATCAAAGATTTCAAGCCACTTCAAAAATCCGTCAGAATATCGTAAATAAATAGTTGCCTTGGCCACTCCCCTGAAATTAGGCATACCATCCTTGTAAAAAATTGAGCTTCCAATATATAATGGACGCTCTCCAAAATTGCATTTGGTGGCATAAAACTCGCGCCAACTTCCATTCAATGTATTGCTGCCATCAGCTGTATCATCATAGTGGAGCAAACTACGTGGAACCGATTCTTCGCCAACAATTTCCCATTCCGCCAAACCTTTATCCTCAGTGAAGCCTTTTAATTCAGCCAGATAGATGTCAACATCTCCATCAGTTTTAAGGTCAAAGCGTCCGCTTTGCGCCAGTTCATCCATGTATTTTATCAGCATTCTTTTCCCTCCTGCATGAGGCCGTAGCCTTGGGAGTTGAGGTTGCCAAGTCCAGCGGCCCAGATGAGACGCTGGATCGGAGGCGGGGCGGTGATTCTCATCGGGCAACGCCAGGATTTGACAACGCTGTTCTTGATGCGGTGCATCACGGTTTTATAGGGTTGTTTCGGGGAGTGCGGCAGAAACTCGATCGCGATTGGGTTTTTCTCCGGCAAGGAGTCCATCCCGGTGTTTTTGAGCCAGGCATCGGCGATATCAGGACGGATTTCGCGCAGACGTTTGAACTTATGGGCAAGATTGTCGGCCAGCAGCCGGGCGCAGTCCGGCGCGTCGGTTGGTGCGTCTTCCTGGGCGCGGTCGGGATAAATGAAGTATTTTTTACCGGTGCCCGGCGGACTCCAGGAAGCGCTGATGGACGTGGACTGTCCAAACGGACGCCAGACCATTTGTTCCTTGAATTCCGGCGGGGCGATCATGTTGACCGCAGTCAATTTGAACTTTTGGCCGGCGATGTCCAATTGTCCGGCGGGCAACAGGCTTTCCGCGAGGGCGTTGAGGAACTCCGGCCACGGCGAGGCGATGCGGAACCAGACACGACCGCCGAACAAGACACGTTTGCGTGACTCATGCTCAAGCTGAACCAGCCTTGGAGACGGGGAACTGCTGAGCGGCGAGAACACGAACATCTTCAGACGGTTTTCGTGTGCGCCGTCGTGTAGTTCGTGCGCCAGTTCGGGGTGGTGGCTGGTGAGGTTCCGCATCAGGGCAGAGTACATCGGATAGAGATAATCAAACCTTATCGGGACAGGTTCCGCGGGAGCGAGTTTTATTTCGATCTGCATGTCGGTAATTCCTCCAGATTATTTACCGCAATACCATGTAAATGAGTAGTGAATATGTCATGTTCTATTCCGTTTGTCAAGAAATAATTCGTACCTGGACGAAAAAACACTGTCGCGCGGTAAGGCCTCACTCTTCTTTGGTTCGCTCCTATGTTACACGGGCTTGCGAAGTAGCATGCGTTCTCCGAACGCATAAAGCGGGGAGTATTGCTATTTGCGCTCGGAGAGCGCAAGCTACGGTTGCCGCAATCGGCACGTTCCGTTGTTTTATGAGTAACGCCTCATTTTGAGGCTCCTCCCCGGTTTTGGGTTTTATGCTTGGTGGCCGAAATATCGGTTGCTCCGTTGTGGGCGGTGGCGATGACGGTCGCCGCGTGGTTTATTGTTTCCCGCAGGAACGCGGGTTCGAGCAGTTGCGCGTTGCCGGCCTGGTAGAGGATCCATTGGATGATCTCGTGTTCCGGCATCGCCGGCAGGAGGAGCAGGAAGTGTTCCTGTCCGCACGGTTCGAGGGTCTGGTGTCGATGCAGCGGTGAAGCTTCGACAAAATTCCGGATGCGGTTGTCGCAGAGAAGTTTGATGTCGGTAATTTCGGCATAGGTCAGAAACTTGTCGTCGAGCAGACCATTGATGATTTTCCTATCGGGTTCGAAGTCCCTTGTCGAGGCGGTGGCGACAACCATGCGGTGGATGGCGAAATTGCGGATTTCATGGCGCAGCAGACAACGCGCCTTGACGTACCAGGAGGTGCCGTAATAGACCAGCGCGTGAGGCTCGATCAGCCGCCGTGTAATCTGGTCGTTGATATCCCGGTACTCGATTTCAACGTTGTGTCGGATTTGCCAGCAGGAAAAGACGGTCATGAAAACGGCGGCATTGATGGTTGCCTTGAGTCCGGGGATGACGAACAGCGAATTGATGATGGCGGCATCCAGAAAATCCGGATTGTTCTGGCTGAGCTGGAAATCCACCGCCTGCCGCACCTCGCCGCGCAACGGTTCGGGAAACACCTCCTCGGCCAGCCGGGCGCCGAGCACCGCCGCGAGCATTTCGTGTTCCTCATAAAGTGTCGGACAGGTAAAATCCCAGCCGTGATGTTTCAAATAATAGCCGTTTTGTTCATGGTCGAAAGCCAGTGGACAATTGAAATCCTCCTTCAGTACCATCAGGTCGCGTTGAATGGTTTTGGTGGAACAAGCGAGGTTGAGGTTTTCGTCAATATCCGCGCGGCGGAACTCCGCCGCCAGTGAACGGCGATTCGGGTAGCGGTTTTCCTTGAGTTGCGCGGCGATCCTGAGCAATCGCCGGAGTTGTTTTCTGCCGATAGTCATGATTCATCTCCGGAAAATTTTGAGTCTGCTTATGATTGCGGAGCACCTGCCTCGCTGCCTCTCGCCTG
>JAGYNC010000095.1 GCA_018400135.1 Victivallaceae bacterium | reverse complement strand
GCCGCCAAATACCACCATCCACGGGGACGTCCGTACATACGCATATCCACTCCTTAGAAACGCCGGCAGCGCGGAGTCTTGATACCGTTCGTTGTTTGCGGGAGATAATGGTTGTCGCGTCGCCGCGTAGCGACGCGTCGCGATAGGCCACTCCGGCAGTCGATTTCAGAATTATGGCGCGTTCTTTATCCGGCAACGGCAATTCAATTGCGTCCGGATCAAAGGAGGCGATAGTGCCGCCGCGGCGACGTCCGAACGGACGAGTTTCGCCAACCTTCAGTCCGCAGCGGAACATGGCACCACGTACCGGAAAAGCACTGGAATAGGTGGCGATAACGCCATCTGGAGCGAGGAGGCGCGACAGTTGCCGGATGAAATCGAACGTCCAGAGTTCGGAGTTTTTATCGGGCGAAAAACCATCCAGAAAAACAACATTAAATTGCGGCATGTTGGCACGAACAACAAATTGGCGGGCATCGCCTAATGCCAATGTTATCGAGGAGAATTCTCCATGCCAGCTACCGCGTTTTAAAAGCACATCGATAATCTGTTGATGGCGGGAATTAGCCGGAAACAGTTCACGAGCCGCCGCCAGGGCGCGGCGATCACGTTCGAGAGTAATTATTTGCAACTTACCTGAACGAACCATCTCTGCCGTTTCTATGGCGGCAATCGCGTTATAACCCAGGCCGAAGCCGACATCCAGCAGACTGACGGATTTTCCGGCAGCGAGTTGTGTTTCCAGGCGAACAGGGACAACGAATTTTTTAAAGGCTTCTGATTTTGCTCCTGCCAGAGCATGAAAATACTGGCGAAATTCCGGATGATAAAGCGTCATACTGCCGTCATTGGTTTTAACTCCGTGAAATGGGGTGTCCGGTTCCTCCGAATTTTTTTCAAAAAGATCTTTGAAAAACTCCAGAAATTGTCCTTTGCGCATCCACCATTTTGGTGCGATAATATTTTTAGTGTCAGCATCCGCGGTTAAGCGCATGACAAACCACGTTTCCGGCAAAATTTTCAAAAAGGCGGCGGCAGCAGAGGCATATTCATATTCGTTCATGGGAGAAACGTCGGCAGCCGTTGCCGGAGTTCGATAAATTTCAGCCAACGGGGTATTTTTCAGTACCAGCAGTTGATGAAGTTTGACTGCGGAAAACGGTAGAACGGCAATATTTTCGGCAGTTTGCCGGAACTCTTTTTCGGTTTCTCCCGGCAGTCCAAGAATGATATGGGCGGCGCATTTAATACCGCATGCCGCCAACTTGGCGACAGCTTCACGGACCGCCGCAAAATAGTGTCCCCGCCTGATTCGCTCCAGAGTTTGATCATTTGATGTCTGCACCCCGAGTTCGACCCAAACTTCATAACGCGAATTAAGCTCCTGCAACAACTCCAGCGTGTCATCCGCAAGACAATCCGGACGGGTGGCGATAATAACCATCTTAAAATCGGCCATTTTTAATGTGTCATAATAGTAGGAGCGGAGTTGTTCCACAGGAGCATAGGTGTTGGTATAAGATTGAAAATAGGCAATATATGGAGGCGTGGCATTATAGCGACGCTGCAGGTACGCGATGCCTTCAGTGATTTGTTGTTCAAGTGAAAAGTCTCGCCTCAAGTGACGTGCCCGGTTGCCGTCTTCGGCACAGTAGATACAACCCAGGCCGTAATTCTTTTCACGGTTGGGACAACTCAACGGCAGGTTGATCGGCAACCGATGAAGCGGACGACCATATTTTTTGATTAAATAGTCTTTAAAAAAATGTAATGATTGCATACGAGGTTTACTCTGAGATTTCCTCTATGCCACAATATTTCGGGTAATCTTCAACCAGAGAATAAAGTGCTTTGATGTACTCTTTGACTTGTTCTCTTGTGCCGCAAATGCTAACAGCGCCGGCAGTGCTCCCATCTTCAGTCGGCATTGTCATATTGCCGAGAGCAACAAACCCATTGATGCTCAAATCAGTCAATGGGCTGACAAACATTTCAGCGTCCTTCAAAATAGTAATACCGGCAGTGCCAAGCATTTCGCCAAAAGCTTTTGCCATAAACCTCTTGCCGATGTGATAAAAGGCGGGGTGAATCATGGCATAGAGTTCGAGTAATTCGTAGGTCTCGCTTTTTCCCACCTGGGTGGCAAACAAGCGATGATTGAATTCCCGTTGATAACGCAAGAAACCGCGCAACGGATCTGAAGCATCAAAATAACGGCTGGGGCGAATGATTACCAGACTGATGCTGCGTTCTCTGGAATGGTCAAGCGGAGGGGCTGCGTCAATCGGGAAAACGAACTTCCGTCTGCGAAAAAACTTATGCTGTGCCAGTCCCCAGATAATCATTCCGGCGACAGTTGCGGGCCCTCCCATTTCGTGATAAAAGCGTTGATTAAAAAATTTTCTTGTTTTTATAAACCGCTCGAAATTAATATACACTCTGGCTCGAAATATGCGGTTGCCAAAATAAAATATTTCCGGTTTGGCGGCTTTGTCTGAAGTGGCAGGATAAAGCAATTGTCCGCAAACGCCCCACTCACGTTTCAGGTCTTCCAGCAATTCCTGCATCGGCATGCCATCAGCCGAAACATGGTTATGTTGCAACCACAAATCCGCCTCCTGTAAGTTAGAAGTAAAACGACACACAACATTGAGCAGGCCAAACCCGGGATGGCGGCGATTTTTAAGGTTGGGAGTGGCCAAACGGCGACGCAAAAACAGTCCAGGCTCATCGGGGATTATCTCGAATTGAATAAATGTGGCATCAAGTACCCGATCGCAAAATAACCTTAACTCCTGGCGTGCGGTAAGGGATATTAGTTGTCTGCGAATCCAACGACGCAATTTTCGTTGTATCAATCGATTGCGCTTATTATCCCTCATTCCCCGCAATTTATTATATAACTTGATTATTCGTGCAATCGCGGAGTTCATAAATTTGTCGTCGAGGGTGGAAAAAACGTGGCGGGACTTATCCAGATGGGGAGTCAAGTGTAACAAAACACCGTCGCGATCAAATTCGGACTCGATAATGTCGGTAAAAAAGACCTTTTTTCTTTTTGCCCGCATAAAACCCCAGTCGAGGCTCCAGTGACAATCCGGATGATTACGAAGGAAGCCGGCCAGGCGCTCGATCAGCAACACTTTTGCTTCACCCAGAGTTGTCGGAGTTGGTTGTCCACCCAGATAGCGCAGACGAAAACAGGCGAGAATAAATTTTGAGTGTTCGTTGCGCAAAAAGATGCCGGTTGCTTTGCGCCAGCTGTTCTCCTCGGCCTTGAAGCCGATCTTTTTAAAAATTTGCAGTATTTTGACAAAAACGATTAGTACTACCGCGTTGAATCCCCAACGATCAATCAGCCGGCGCATTCTCAACTTATAATTGTCATAAAAGCCCGTGCCGGCGGGCTCGGTTGTCGGTGTCTCTGAGCCGGGAGGTGGTAACACCGCCGGAATACGGAGAAATTCGGCAATTATTCCTGCTGTTTCCCAGGGTTTCTCTTCTTGCGGACAGTGTCCGCAAGCAGGGATGATATGGACTTCAGCGTGGGGGATAACACGTTTAAATAATTTTGCGTCTTCGACATCAATAATTTTGTCATCTTCTCCCCAGATAATCAAAATTGGGATTGTTATTTTTCTGACGTTGCGATAAAAATCTTTGATGCCCGGCATGGCGATCTGGCGCGCTGCGGCAACAAGGCAATTTATCGCATTTTCCCGACGCAGGATATCGCCATACTTGGTTATCGCGTCGATATCTATTCGTTCCTGATCGTAGTATGCCTGCTTGAGTACCAGCGACACCAGGAAGTTGATATCAACATATTTACGCCAGAAAGTACCCGGGGGTGTCAGCATCAAGTCCTCAATAAATTCGGGCAGGCGTTTGAACAGACCGGCGCTATCAATTAACACCAATTTAGAGACTCGTTGACTGACTTGTTTATTGAATAAAGAGATTAGGCTGATGGCGCCGCCCATCGAATGTCCAATCAGAATACAATCCTGCAGGTTCATTTTTTCGATGAAGCCGCCCAACAGTTCGGCCTGATCCACAGGCGCCAGACGGTCGTCGCACTTCATTTCCGAATAGCCCCAACCCTTAAGGTCAAGTGCAATGAATCTGAATCCGGCTGGCAGGTAGTCTATCATCCGCGACCAGGCAAAAGAGAACGCGCCGAAGCCATGAACCAGCAGCATTGGCGTTCCTTTGCCCTGGTCTTTATAAGCGATGTTAACGCCTTTGATGTCGATATATTGGTATTCTCTCACGATAATTAAATTTTCCCTTCTTATTTCAAGTGGGTACTTATATCAATTCGACTCTTTCGGTTCACGAGAACGGCGACGAAAGCGGGTAACGGGTAGAGGCAGCTCCCAATCGTCAGCCGTTCTTGTCACCGTTCTCCTCGCCCGACTCCCCGCTTTTATACTTTTCATAAATTTAACGGGTAATCTCACGTGATTTCATGTGTTCTCGTAAATTCGCACAAAAAACCTGTTTTTGCAAGTGTGAGACGGGTTAATTTTCCCATATGGTTATCACTCGCTACGGAGAACATCAATGGGATTCTGCTGGGCGGCTTTCCAGGCCGGATAGGTACCGAACACTACTCCCACCAAAGACGAGATAAGAAGGGAGAGCACAACGCTCCACCAGAGGTAGACGGTGGGCATTCCGGTATAATAAGTAATTAATGAGGCAATACCCAATCCTAGCATAATACCCAGGACACCGCCGAGCGATGTAAGGAACACAGTTTCTATCAGGAATTGAAAAAGAATATCTAATTTTTGTGCGCCAAGCGCGCGGCGTGTACCGATTTCCTTGCGTCGTTCATAAACACTGGCCAGCATAATATTCATAATGCCGATCCCGCCGACAATTAAAGATATACCGGCAATGGAACCCATAACGATGGTAAAGATATTTTGTGTTTGTTCTTTTTGTTTGAGTAAGTCCAAAGGCACCAGCAGGCCCCAATCCTTATTCTCGGAGTGAGCTTTCTGAAGGTAAGAAATGATGCGTTTGGAGGTATCGTCAATGTGCATAATATCCAATACCCTGACGATAAACAAATCATAATCTATTATACTGATTTGAGTAGAGCGTCCTTCCCGGGTTATGGCGTAGTTGCCAAACAGGGCATTTGAGGTAACCATTGGAATGCAAATTAAATCATTGGGACTGCCGATCCCGGGATATTGTGTGCCGATATCGTTTTCGATAATGCCGACAATCCGATATACCTGACCCTCGACCCGGAGTGTGCCACCGACAATATTGGTTTTACCAAGAGTAAACATTTTGCGTTTTACTTCGCTGCCGATAACGCATACATTGGTGGCATTTTTGAAGTCCGCTGGCGCAAACCAACGCCCTCTCACTAAAGTTGATGCTGAATCCTCAAGGAAACTCTGTCCAACACCGACCAGTTTCAGATCAAGCGGTCGTAATCCTCGCAGAATCCTTTTCCGCGCATTGCGCAGGGGCGTAATCCGGTCAATGTTGTCCATTTTATTGATATGCCCAAAATCTCGTTCTGTGAGACCATAACTTTCAGACACGCTGCCCTGATCGCTAGACTCCCGGCTGGTAGGAGGAGGCTTTTCGGCAAAGACGATAATCTTGTCAATTCCCATTGCTTCAATTTGTGCCAGGGCAGTTTGTTTAGCACCTTCGGAAATAGACAGCATGGCGATCACGCTACCGACGCCAAAGATGACACCCAGTGAGGTTAAGGTGGAGCGCACCTTATGTAGCAGGAGATTGTGAAAGGATAGTCTGAAGAGGTCTCTAATCAACATGTTCCGGACTTCCAAAAGTTATAAGTGAATCATGGGTGATATTGCCATCACGCAGCCTGATTACCTGATCAAAATGCGCTTCAAGCGCGGGATTGTGTGTGACCATGATGATGGTGGCGCCACGATCATTAAGTTGATGAATTAATTTCAAGATGTCGCCACTGGTTTTTTCATCGAGGTTGCCGGTGGGCTCGTCCGCGAGCAGAAAAGCCGGATCATTACTCAGGGAGCGGGCGATAGCAATGCGCTGGCATTCTCCGCCGGACAATTGAGAGGGACGGTGCTTGAGTCGATGACCCAACCCTACCTGCTCTGCCAGTTCCGCTGCTCGCTGCTTGCGGTAGTGCCGTGGCTTATCGGCATAAACCATTGGTACTTCAATGTTTTGCTCAACCGTTAAATGAGCAAAGAGGTTAAAGTTTTGAAAGATAAAACCGATTTTTCGATTGCGGATCGTGGCCAGATCGGTATCATTAAGCTTTTCCACAGCAATACCATCAAGGATGTAATGGCCACTGGTCGGTACATCCAGCATTCCGAGAATGTTTAAAAGTGTTGATTTGCCGGAACCGGAAGTTCCTAGAATCCCGACAAAAGTGCCACGACTTATTTCCAGATTTATTCCTTTGAGCACGGGCACGTTGAGAGGGCCGGTGAAATAAGTTTTGCGGAGCTCAGCGAGCTTGACAATAACGCTGTCATTTTCTGCCATAGTTGCCATCAATTTTTTTGCTGATACGGGCGATACAAGTAAACAGTATCTCCCTTATCAAGACCATCAAGAATCTGGACATAGTTGTCGTTTGATTCCCCGATATCAACAGTGGTATCTTTCGGTCCGGTCAATGTCTGGCGATAAACAAAAAAGCGCTCGTTGTCTTCAAACACGGCCTCTACCGGAACGAATAGCGTATCTTTGATAATGCGTGTGATTACTTCAATTTGAACCGTCATGCCGCTGACCAAACGGGGATGCTGTTTATCGAGTCTGATTATGGACCGATATATTTTGGGAGAATTTCTATCCCAGTAAATTTGATTAGTCGGTAATGTATCGATTTTAGAAATTTTCCCCTGCAATTTTAGCTGCGGCAGTGAGTCCGGTGTAATAACAGCCTTGTCGCCGACTTTAACCTTGGAACGATATTGTTCCGGCAAATCGAATTCAGTGACCAGGTTTGCCATATCGGGGATGGTCATTAATACCCGCCCTTTACGCACATCCATTCCCAGCGAGATATCGATATTGCCCCAGCGCCGATCCGGATCACCGTAAATAACCACCCCGTCAACCGGTGATATCAGTTGCATCATCGCGACGTATGATTTATGTTTGTCCAACTCGTTTTTAATGCGGCGCATGCGGGTTGAAATATTGTCAATAGCCTTTTTCCGTTGAATTAAACTTGAGGCTGTTGAAATTTTCACCTTACGCAAATTCAACTGAACTTGTTCATACTGATTAAGCAGGTTGGTAATCTTAGCGGGATGATCATAGCGCTTAAATAACTTGCGTTTCATGATGGCGTTATTCAGTGTGTTTTCAGCTGTGCTTACCTTGTTGGCCAGGGTTTCCAACTTTTGCTCATTCTTTTCCTGGGTGTCCCGGTCGGCGGCACCAGCTTGAATCACCTTATTCCGAAACGTGCGATGTTCTTCTGCGGCGGAGTCATAAGCCGCTTCGGCACTTTGAATGTCCAAGTCAATTTCATCACGCTGTTTGCGTTGTTGGAATTGGCGATATTTACGCAGATTATCTCTGGCCACGGTTACCCGATCTTCGGCAGTACGGATATCGGCGGCATTGGAACTGACCTGGATTTTTTCCTGTTCAATAGCAACGGCCAGATCGTGTTCAAGGTTGTTGTATTGAATTGTCAGATCATCGATTTTTTCTACAAGATCACTCCTTTCAAATTTTGCCAACACGTCGCCCTTTTTTACTTTTGTATTTTCATCAATAACCCAAATAAGCTGAGTGCGAAAGTTGGCATTAAGCGACATCTTGTGTTTCTTCTGAGCATTAACGCTGCCGCTCTGGATTAGACCGATAACCAGATCCCCCGATTGCAGCGTGTACGTACGATCGAGTACTTTGTTTGAATCTGCTTCATCTGTTTGTTCGGTTTTCTTTTGTCGGAAACGCATATAGTAATAACCGATGCCAATCCCACCCAGGCAGACAACAATGAAGATAATCAGTAGTTTTTTGCCGGTAGTCATTTTGTTGTATCGATTAATTCATTCTTGTCAATGAATTCTTTTTTTATTTCTTCCAACGAAGATTCCGGTTCCGGGAAAATTTCTTTGGATTCCTTGATGATTTTACCGATATTTTTGCTGGTGACTGCCTGTTCCGCCGGATCGTAAATAATGCCCGCGGCAACTTCGTCCTCACTTAAAATATTGACCTTCAGAAAGAAAATCAGTTGAATAAGCTCTCGCGACCGGCTCTTTGAAGTGAAAAACTCGCCGATATATGGAATGTCGCTGAAAAAGGGTACTCGTTCCTGTTGCATTGTTTCGGTGTGGCTGTAAAGACCACCCAGCATGATGATTTGTCCATCTCTCAAGGTGAGATCGGTTTCAATATTACGAATGGAGATAACCGGCACTTCATAACTTATGCCATCATCACTGCCCGTGCCGCCCTGCGAAATACGCTTATATTGAGCCACATTTGACACCTGAGGATTGACTTTGAGCGTTACCGAATCCGGATTAATCAGTTTGGGAGTTACATTGAGAATTACGCCGACACGTTTAAAATCGGTAGAAGTGGTGGTTGAGCCGGAAATAACCTGGATTGTTTGAATTGGAATGTCTTGTCCGGTAACAATACTGGCAGTGGAATCGCGGGAGACAACCAGATTCGGAGACGATAATATTTTTGCATCCTGTGCGTCCAACAACCACTGAATCGCCAGGTGCATGTTTTTCGAACCAGACACCCACGGATACCAGTCCATCGTTCCACCGGTATCTGCAGGTTTCTGCCCCAAAACCGACGTATTCATGCCCATACTGGAGTTGAGGTTAGTTTTATTTCCTATGCCGTCAATACCGGTATCGCTGTCATTAAAAGTAAATGAAAAATTGCGCTGCATGCCGTCAGACAACAATATTTCCACAATTTTGGCTTCTACCAACACTTGGGGAGAGTGGACATCTATGGCCAGAAGAGCAGCCTTTAATTCTGCCATTTTTTCTGTTTTATCGTTGATTATAATCAGGTTTTGTTCAGTGGAATATTCGACCAGACCAGCCGGCGAAATCATGCTTTCCATACTGTTGGTCAGAGATCTGGCGGTTGAGTAACGACACCGATATATCAGCGTAGAATTGCCGTCAACGCCGTCAATCACATCCAAATAAGGCTTTGCCGTTTTGGAGTTTTCTTTAAGAATCTTCAATTGTGCACTTGGCACCAGCAACTGCTGCAATTGAGACGCGACAGAAGCGACATTCTGTTTGGCCTGTTTGGGATTGAATTGTGAAACCTTGCCTGTTAGCGGGTCCTGGTAGATTGTAAGCGTTTCTGTCTTAGCGGAAGCGCCAGCTACGAACATTGCAAGCAGCGCCCACCAAATACCGCATTGCAAGGTGCGCCTTAACAGAAAACGGGGCGAAAGTGATAATTTTTCCATGGCAATATCTTGTTTTAAAGAAAAAACTGATTATGAAAATAATTCGAGCAAAATGAAAAACTTAGTATAAGGTTAATTCGAGCAAAAATCAACCTGTTCAGTAATATTTTCTTATGTAAGTGCGCCATTCTGGCGCACCAGTTTTTTGTTTTTTTGTCAAAAAACACTGCCGCGCGATGCAATACGTCCGAATCA
>JAGYNC010000094.1 GCA_018400135.1 Victivallaceae bacterium | reverse complement strand
ACGTCAGCGGCGGCAATTACTGGCGCGTCATTAATGCCATCGCCCAACATGGCTACCGGAGGTAGATTTTCTTTGGCGCCTGCGAGCAAGTTAAGTTTCATTTCCGGCAGGCATTCGGCGTGAAAGGCATCAAGTGACAGTTGGTTGGCAACGCGTTCAGCCGCACCGCGACTGTCGCCGCTGACCATAATAACTTGTTTAATACCGTGTTTGCGAATTTCGGAAATTACTTCATTTGCTTCAGGGCGCAGTTTATCGGTGAACCGAATGCCGCCGATAACTTGATCTTCAGCAAGAACCAGCGCTGTTTCCAAACCTTGAGGTGCCGTCTCATCAAGCCAGGAGGTAACTGGTGGAGGCAGTTGTGTTGTTTGTTTTATCACCCAGAAAGCTCCAACTTTGTAGAGTTTGCCGCGGATATGGGCGGCATCGATGCCGGGTTCCTGTTGTTCGATAAATTCTATCAGTGATTCTGGCTGGATATTGCGGCTGGCGGCATATTCGCACATTGCAAGTGCCAGCGGATGAAAGGAGTTGCTTTCGACGGAAGCGGTGATCCCAACCACTTTTGACAGGTCGTAACCGCCGAAAGTGCGGATATCATAGACCACCGGCCGAGCGTAAGTAAGGGTGCCGGTTTTATCCAGCAACATAGTTTTTGCTTTAGCCAGTTGTTCTACGGCATGTTCATTTCTGAATAAAACACCTTGAGTTGCTGCAGTTTTAAATCCGGCGTGGATCGCGCAGGGAGTACAGAAAACCAGTGCGACAGGACAGGCGGCAAACAGTAGGGCAATGCCGATTTCCAGTGCAGTAGCTGGTGAAACTTGCAGAACAAAACGCAGAAAAAGGTAATACCCGACGGCGTAACAAACAATACACAATGCCAAATAACCAGAGAGCGCGTCTACAGCGGTGTTGAGTGAAGGTGGTATGGCGCGTTCATATTTTTCCAACAGCTGAATGATGTTGCCAAGTTTGGAATCACGCCCGGTATTGGTCGCTTCTATCACCAGTGCTCCATCTTCAAGCATGGCACCAGTAAAGACCCGGTCGCCTGTTGTTTTTTCCGTAAAACTGGTTTCGCCGGTAATTGGAGCTTCGTTGAGGTGTCCGCTGCCGCGCCGAATAAAGCCGTCGACCGGAACAATCATGCCTTGCCTTACGTTAATTAGTTGTCCCGGCTGAACCTGATGAACCGGAATTTTTTTAGATGAGCCGTCTTCTATGACCAGCGCATTTTTTGCGCAGGCAACAGCGGCAACGGTGATGTTGTTATCGGCCCGACGTCCGGTAAAGTCATTAATAATTTCAGCAAGTAGCATCACCAGCAGAAAAGTTGATGCCTCAAGCCAGAATCCTGTGATTATTGCTCCAGTGCCGGCGATGATTGCCAGAATATTGATATTGCTACGACTCTCTTCAGTTACCTGACGCAAAACTCGCAACGGTGCTGTCAGTCCAATGATGATTGCCGGCAAATTGAGTATCAGGTACAGAAGCGATAATCCGGATATATTATTGATGGAGGAGGGGAGTTGATAGGTAACGCCGTTTTTTAAACGAATAATCCAAGAAGCAAACGTCAGCACAAAGGCGATACCGGTTAGCACATAGCGGCGATGTGTCAGAATAAAGACGCGTAGCCATTGCCAGTAGGAATAATTCAGTATATGGCCTGGGCTTTCAATCGCATTGTCAATAATCTCCGGCGTTATCAGTTCGGGGTGATAGCGTACGAGCAAATTCCCCTCAAGATAGTTTGTTCTGACGTTGCAAATACCCTGATTTTGTTCAAGGCAACGCTTCAACCAGGAGTCGCCGTCACGTCGAACCTGGTTGAGTTGTTTTCTGAAAACCGCATGTTCATACAGCGGTCTTTTACATTTATCACAAATATCCATAGAAATTTAACAAATACAATAATTTAACCGTAATCGCTCACTCTTTGGGTGGGGTCGAGGATACGACACCCGAGGAGGAACGACGAGGCTGTGTAGTATTGACCCCGTCCCAAAGGAAAGATCGAGGCATTACATTTAACCACTTAGTACAAATTCGTAATCAGGATACATTGAAAATAGTTAATTGCAATTCGTTTTTGCTCAAGTATGGCGCGTAATTTACGAAATGTTTATTGATTACATTTTTTCAAGTTGTTATGATTGTTGAAATTCGGGCAGTGCCGGTTATTGTTAAATATGTTCAATTTTTTTAAGATGATAGACATGAGGATACAATTCTAATACTGGAAGCGTTTAATGGCAGACTTTTTTTCCGACGAAAATAACAGAGTTGTTGCTGAATCGCCGACAAAACCTTCAGCCCGCAGTTTAACGACGCACACCGTGTGTGGGGAGATTTCCCGCGTTGTTTTTGAAAACGATGACGGCACCTATTCGGTATTGCGCCTGGTTGACAATCAAGGGGTTGAACACACGATTGTGGGAGGGTTTTCGGGAGTTTATGAAGGTCAGAGTATGGAGGCCACCGGGTACTGGGAACAGCATCGGGAGTTTGGTCGTCAACTTAAGGCCTCCAGTTTTCGTTTCATTTTACCGAGCACTAAAGAGGGTATAACCAGATATTTGGCGTCGGGGATAATTTCCGGTATTGGTCCCAAATTAGCAAAATGTATTGTGGATTTTTTTGGTGACAGGACACTGGAAATTTTGGATCATTATCCTGCCCGACTTAAAGAGATTCCCGGTATTGGCAAGAAACGAGTTGGACAAATTCGTATAGCCTGGCAGGAACAGGCGGCTCGCCGGGATATTTTCATATTTTTGCAGGGATTAGGTATCAGTCCGTTATATTGTCAGAAAATATATCGGATTTATGGAGATGCTGCTCCCGCTGTGGTAAAGGAAAATCCCTATCGACTGGCGGAAGATGTTGATGGTATCGGATTTCTCATGGCTGATCGGATTGCCGGAGCGCTGGGAATCCAGACAAACGACGCAGCGCGTTTGAAAGCTGGCGCCGATTATACTATGAAACAATTAGTTCAGCTTGGTCATTGCTGTTATCCGGCGGACGGATTTGTGGCCAAGTGTGCGGAGACACTGCGAGTTGAACCACCCGAGGCAGCACGCGGCGTGAGTGCAGCCATAGAACAAAGACTATTGATTGCTGCCGATGAGATGGTTTATAGTTCTGCCTTATTTAAATTGGAAAACGAGTTGCCTGAATTAATTTATCGTCTGGCGGTGGCAGCCAACCATCACGGGCGTCGCCTGGGAAGAACGGCGTTGCCGACGAATATCAAGTTTAGTCGTGAACAACTTAGTGCGGTCGAACTGATTGGAAACTATCCTCTCAGTATTATTACCGGTGGTCCCGGTGTTGGCAAAACCACCGTCGTCGGAGAAATTGTCCGACGGGCACTTGCCGCCAAAATTAAATTTTCACTGGCTGCTCCAACCGGACGCGCGGCCAAAAGAATGGCCGAATCAACCGGGTGCCCGGCGCGCACCATTCATCGTTTGCTTAAATGGGATCCGGGACGTGGCGGATTTGTTTACAATCAATTGCATCATTTGCCTTGTCAATTGCTGATTGTCGATGAGGTTTCCATGCTTGACCTGGTTCTGGCTACAGCCTTATTCCGAGCCATTGAACCGGGAACAACCGTGGTGTTGGTTGGTGATGCCGATCAGTTGCCATCAGTCGGTCCGGGTACGATATTGCACAGTTTTCTTGGCAGCGGTTTTTTTGCGGTGACCCATCTGAACAATATTTTTCGCCAGGGGGAAGGCAGCAATATAATTGTAAACGCTCACCGTATCAATCAGGGTACGATGCCGGTTCCGGCGGAAACGGGCAACCGTAATCTGAGTGATTTTTATTGGTTACGGCAGGATGATCCGGAAAAAACGTTGCAACTAATTCTGAAAATGGTCTGTGAACGTATTCCCCGGCGTTTCGGGTTGAATCCGACACGGGATATTCAGGTGTTGACTCCTATGAACCGGGGTTTGTGCGGAACGCATTCATTGAATCAGCGACTCCAGGAGGCTTTGAATCCCGGGCCAAAACCACAATTTAAAATTGGTGAACGAATATTCAGAGCTGGCGATAAGGTAATGCAGACCAGTAACAACTATGATAAAAATGTCTTTAACGGCGATATGGGGAGAATCGGCGAGATTGATTACGAGAATAAACGGTTTAAAGTTTTTTTTGATGACGCTCAGGTGGCAGAATATGATTTTGCTGAAGCCGACCAGATTACTTTGTCCTATGCGGTAACTGTGCATAAGTCGCAGGGTAGTGAATTTTCTGCCGTTGTTATGCCCTTATTAACTCAGCATTATATGATGCTGCAACGCAACTTATTGTATACCGGTGTTACCCGCGCCCGTCGCCTGCTCGTGCTTATCGGCAGTGGCAAGGCCGTAGGCATAGCAACGCGTAATGCCCGCCTTGAACCGCGGTTTTCCCGATTGGCCGAACGATTGTTAAAATTGCGCGTTGGTTGATGTAACCGCGAATGTGGGCCAATAATTAGTGCCTGAGCGAAAAAGATATTTTTCGTCGGCACTAATTATTCCATGACGGTCATCAGTTCGCTGTAGCGCTGTAGCAGCAGGCGTTCCGGCCAGATCATCACAGCTTTTAGATTATGCAATATTCGTAGAATTTCGGGTCGTTTTGTTGGGCTGGCAATTGCTAATGCCAGCATTCCCAAAGGAAGTAGTTCCCGTTTGGCAATCGTGTTGGTGCCAGCAAGGCGGATAAATTGATCGGGCGCCATGGCGGCGGCATAATTGCCGCCTTTGCCGGGAAATACGCTGCCGTGATCGAGGAAAGCGGCGATAATGGATGGTGCTTGTTCGGCCGTAATATCGCCATTAAGGACACCGCCTGCCACTTTTAACATTGTCAGTTCAGGGTAGAAGGGAGTTGTGGCAGGTTGTCGTTTTTGCAACGCACTTTCGGTTTGCTGGAGCAGTCGTGATGGAGTGAGCGGTGCTGCCGTCAATTGCAACAGGAACAAACGCCACGCCAGTTCACTTCTGAAAGCAGACGCATTGGTTTGAGACTGGAGCAGTTGGCAGAGTTGATCGCTAGTGATGTTGCCGTATTCCAACAGGATATTTCTGGCGCCGGCGTCGGCCAGCAGCAGTGCTCCTTGATAGGGGTATGGGTTTTGCGGCATCCGGGGTGTGATTTTTGCATCTTTGCCAACAGCAAGTTGGGCCGACAGAATTAATGGAGCAAGGTTGTAGCCATTTTGTTTATCGAGGGGTTTTAGCTGCTGCAAAGCAGAATCTACCTGAAGGTGATAAGCTGTTTCATCGAGTTCGGGAGCAAGAAACGCGGCACGCAGGCGACAGTAGCACGTTGCCAACCCGATCGCAGTTGGCTTGTTGTTAAATGATATTCCGGCAAGCAAATCAAGCGTCTTTTGGTGATTGCGTTCCAGCAATGCCAGATTAGCCGCCAGGAGAAATACGTCGGGCGCGTTGCGGCGTTGCGCATAATTCCGCAATTCCGCAATTATTTCTTTAAGTCGTCCGTATTTTTTTCTGGCTGCAACCACGCCAAGAGCGTAGAGCAGGGCGGGATATTTTTGTTGAAAGCGAGCAACACCGGCTTTCTCCGGCCATAGTTGCGAGTGGGGAATGTCGACAATTTTGCAGAGGGTGCGCCAATCGCCGATATCAAGCAGCGCCGGACAGTAGGGGAGGGGGTTAATCTGCAACTCCCGCGCTGCTTGCGGTCGCTTTGAGCGCCAGATAGCGCCCGGAGTGATATTGACCCAGAAGTCGTATTCATGGTTAATTAATGTTGGTTGTGCGTCGGGTTCAATCGCCTGCAAAAATCGTTGTTGCTGTTTTTTTAATGCATTTCTGGTTTTTGCATCAACCTGATTTAATCCGGCATAGCGACAAACTGCGGCAACGGCGTTCATTGCCGCAGAAATTGAAACCTTTGACTGTTCAAGGTCAAGCAAATTCGCTTCACCAATAGTTTGCGGGGAGAAAAGTCTCAACCAACGTTCAGGCAGAATGAATTGTTCCTCCGCCAAGCGCCCCACCATGGTCTTGCGATATTTTTGACGGAAATTTTTAATTAGGTTGGCCAAATTTTGATAGTCATTAGTTGTATTTGCCTGGTGGTAGCCGACCAAATCGGCAGCGGCAGCTAACTCAGAGGCAATATCAGCTACGTCATTTTTTAAGTCACGCCAACGGCGTTGTTCTTCCGATGGCAACAGATACGCAATTTCCGGTGGGAGCGGGTACTCGGCGCGGGCGAAAATAGTGGCTGCAAGCATGGAAAGTTGTTCAGATGTAGCCGATAATTTTTTGTTGCCAACCCAGTCGGAGAGCAAAGTTTTTTGTTGATCAGGTGATACGTTTTCCCAGTCCAGTTTTCTTCTGGAATAGGCGCCTTCAGATAATTTGCTAATAAGTTTGATTCCTTCGGCATCGACCCAGACTGTTTTGTAGGACAAACCATCTATCGGCCACGGCAAAGGTAATCCTTTGAATTTTTCCGGACTATTCATGAAACTTTCAAATAATTCAGTGCGTTGGGGGAGGCGAGATTCAATAAAAACAATTTTTTCGCGCAATTCGGGAAGCAGTTTTTCCACTGCGACTCCAGACATTGCCTTGAGTAGACCGGCACGAGTACGCTGTTCAACAGGTAATCTGAAAAAAGAGTCAAGAATTTTAAAATAGCCGGCAACAGTTTCCACATCGAATTTGGTGGCCCTCAGATATTGGTGTTTTTTAGTTGTTTCCTGTTGTTCCCGTGACACAATTTGCTTGAGTTCAGCGATGCGGGACGAACTTTTTTTCCGCCTGATTTGTTTGATTTGCTGATCAAGCTGTTGTAACATATCATTAATGCGGCCAAGTTGTTTTTCGGACAGCGCGTCGGCTAACTCTCCGCGACGGCCGGATGCAAGCAGGAGTTTTATGTCCTGGCGCATCTGATTGATGGCACTTAAAGTCATATTTGGAGTTGATGCCCGGGCAAATCTTTCGGTAATCTCCTGGTGGCGAGTGAGCAGACGGACAACTTTATCGCTGGGTTGTTCCGGTGCTGCAATCTCTACCTGAGAAGTGGCGTCAGGCGTTGACTTTTTATCGTCCGGCGGAACATTAGCACGGGTATTATCGGACGGGACAGCTTTAATAACTGACGGTGTTTCGGCGTCGTAGGTGAGTTTGCTGAATGAGAAGATGCCCCACAGAGCAAAGCCAATAACAACACAAAACACTGTAATAATAGGAATTAATAAAGATAAAGCTTTAAGATTTACCTGTGGTTTTGGCGGCGGCAGCGGAGTCGTATCCGGTTCCTTGCCGACTTGACGCAATGTTGTAATTATTTCCTGCCAGTTTGTTGGTCTGGCGTCCGGGTTTTTTTCCAGTAGCCGATCAAGCAGTTCGGACAAATCCGGGTAAATAAAAATTAATTTTTCTGCCAGCGGTATATGTTTTTCCTTGAGGTGCAGATCAAGTACCTGGCGCGGATTGGCTTCGTCAAACGGTGGAGCGCCGGTCAACATTTCGTAGAGGCTCACACCAAAGGAATACATATCGGACTTGATGCCGATTTTTGCCTTGTTGCCAACAATAACTTCCGGCGGGGCGTACATCGGTGTCGCCATAATGTCTTCTATGCCAATCTCGCCGCTGCTTTTTGCCAGACCGAAGTCAGCCAGTTTTACTTCGCCGTTTCTAGTGAAAATAATATTTTCCGGCTTGATATCGCCGTGAAACATGTTGTGTTTTTTCCAGGCGTAATTTAGCGCTTCGGCAATTGTCAATGCGGCTTCGAGTGCTTTTTCAACCGGCAGTGCACCATGTTCAGTGATGTATTTATCCAAGGTGTCGCCATCGGCAAGTTCCATGGCAAAATAATAAATGCCGTCGGCGGTTGAACCGGCGTCAAAGGCCTGGACAATATGTTGATGGTTAAGTTTCGCGGCGGCGCGTACTTCCTTGAAAAAATTATCAACGAATCCGTCGTCGTCGGTCTTTTCGTGAAACAGAATTTTCAGCGCGACTTCGCGGTTTAAACTTACCTGAAGTGCCCGGTAAACCACGCCGTTGGCGCCACGTCCAAGTTCCGAAATAATTTTGAATCCGGCGATAGTGCTGCCGGGTGGCAATCCGGTGGAAGTCATCATGCCACCGCACCGCGGACACAACTTATCTGTTGACGAGGATTGTTCATATTTACATTTTTCACAAAAATAGTGCATGCCGGAATTGCTTTAACGTTTTTTCGTAATGTTGAATTCGATAAGGTATGTCTTTTGCCATCGAAATCAAGACAATCATTAAACATGACGGAAAAAGAGGTCGTTTGCTGGAAAGCACTGGAACCCGGAACTATTGTATGGAAACGAAACAGATTGTCGCGGGTGACGGTAACCGCCTGATCCAGCAAGTCGATACGGAATTTAAGAGATTTTCGGCTTTCAGAAAGCCGTTGAAGGCATTGACTCTCAGAAGTCACGCGCTCGCCGGTATTTGACAACATTTATGGAAGTTTTAATCCAATGGCAATGATTAATAATCAAAATATTTTGGAGCGGCAACGGGTAGTCGGGGAGTGCAAACGGATTGTGGTTAAAGTTGGCACTCGCCTGTTGACTGCAAAGCAATCTATCTATCCACAACTCATCGCTGGTATTGCCCGGATGCGGGCGCATGGCTGGAAAGTGATTCTCGTGTCTTCCGGCGCGGTCGGTATCGGGATGAAAGAGCTGGGCTTAACTAAACGTCCTTCTAAACTCTCGCAAATCCAGGCGCTGGCTGCGGTCGGACAGAACAAGTTGATGACAATTTATGATCGGGAGTGTGAGCGTCACGGTTTCAAATCGGCACAACTGCTGCTTACGGCCAACGACTTGCGGGCACGGGAACGCCACCTCAATGTTCTAAATTGCATCAACGCGCTGTTGAACCGTGATATTCTTCCTATTGTCAATGAGAATGATTCAGTATCGGTGGATGAACTTAAATTTGGTGACAACGACATTCTTTCGGCACTGCTGGCCACCATGACCCGTTCCGAACTAACAATTATTCTCACTACGGAAAACGGATTGCGCGAAAAAAATGATGGTAAACTCGGGAAGCGTGTTTCACTGGTGCGGCATATTAGCGACAAACTAACTGAGTTCGCTTCTGATACCGATGATCACTCGTTTTCCATCGGTGGAATGGCATCAAAATTACGTGCCGCGAAATTGGTTACCGCTGCCGGCGAATATCTCTGGATTGCCGACGGACGCGACGATAGCATTATGCACAAAATTATGAATGCCGAGGATGTCGGTACTCTTTTTGTTCCACGTAAACGCCAGATGCAGTCACGCAAGCGCTGGATTAAGTTTTTTTCCAGACCCACTGGAGTTATTGTGATTGACGCTGGCGCTGTTGTAGCGGTTCGTGCTCATGGCCGCAGCCTTTTGCCTTCTGGTATTGCTAAAATTTCCGGCAAATTCCGGCGCGGCGATACCGTGGATATTGTCGATGAAAACGGAACTCTGGTCGGACGTGGACTGTCCAATTTTAGCCACGAGGAGTGTGGCGCTATCGCCGGCCTGCAGAGTTCTGAGGTTGCTGCAATACTGCGCCGTGCCGTCGACGAGGTGGTTGTCCATCGCAACAACCTGGCGGTGGTCTAGTTAGAACCTTTTCGAAAAGGTTTGAGAGGTA
>JAGYNC010000093.1 GCA_018400135.1 Victivallaceae bacterium | reverse complement strand
AAAACGTCGGCACGAAGGAGGGTCGCGGCGTAAGGCTACGCCTGCGACTACTTGGCGGTCGCGCAGGAGCACGACCCTCCGGGGGGAATACCGGCCGCAGACCAGTGGAGGGACGGCCTCCGTGCCGTCCGGAAAAGTAGTGCCAGGTTTAGCCTTAAACCGGCACTGATCGCGCGGCGGCTTGGGAATAAAACGTCGGCACGAAGGAGTGTCACGGCGTAAGGCTACGCCTGCGACTACTTAGCGGTCGCGCGGGAGCACGACCCTCCGGGGAAAACGGTTCCGGCGGAGCGGAACCCTCCGCTTCGGGGGAATATCCAACACGGAATGTTCAATGATCAAGTAAGGGAACCGGTTGAGGAGAACGGCGACGAGAGCGAATAACGATGACGATAAAGCCCGCTGCGCGGACAAGAAAGTAACTCGAGCTTCCAGCTTGAGAGGAGATAACGCAAGCAAGGATGCTTACGGTACTTTGTGCGCGGGAATGCCGACAGGAATGCACTTCGTGCAGGAAAGTAACTCGAGCTTCCAGCTTGAGGGTAAAGGGAATTGAAAGTTATCTCGCACAAAGACACAAAGGTGAAAAAAATGAAATGGAACAGCGTAAAAAATTACAGACAGATGAGCCGTTACGGTGCTGAGCGGTTGTTTTCGGTTATTGCAGATAGGTTGTCTGCCGGCAAGACGGCAAATATTGGTCTGGCCACCGGCAATACCATGATCAAGCTCTACGCGATTCTGGCCGGTATGCTCAATCATGCGGGTATTGATTTGACCGGGTTGTCAACTTTTAATCTCGATGAGTATGTGGATGATAACGGTAATAATCTGGATTACAGGCATCCGCTGAGTTATCGCCAATATATGACGGAGAACTTTTTTGATTTGATTGATCCGGCTACCGGATTCAGGCAGGAAAACATGGTTTTCCCGGATGCGGAAAATCCGTCCGCTTTCGACGCGTTAATCACGCGGCGTGGCGGGTTGGATATTCAGTTGTTGGGAATCGGGTTCAATGGCCATATCGGCTTCAACGAACCGATTAGTGCTGAAGAAATTACCGCCGAGGATTTCGCCAGACTTCCATCGCGCATCGTGGAACTTGACGCGTTGACGCTTAAAACCAACGCCAGACTCACTGCCGGAGACCAGATTGATACCGTCCCGCGCCGGGCGGTTACGATGGGAATGGATAGCATCCTCAAGGCAAAGGAAGTTATCCTGCTGGCATGTTTCACGGAACAAGCGGAGCCGTTGCGGAGGATAAGATCGGGCCAAACAACGCCGGAATTACCGGCATCTTTTCTGTTGAAACACCAAACAACAGAAATTGTTTATACAGAAGATAAAATCAAACTGTGAATGCGATGAAAACACTGATAAAAAATGCCCGTGTTATATCGCCGGATACAGATTTACCATCGGCCTCGGTCTTGATCGAGAATGAATTGATTACGGGTCTCTATTCGACAGGCGGACGCGAGCCGTCAGCCGACAAAATAATAGATGCCGGTGGCAGTATGTTGATGCCGGGCTTTATCGATATTCACTGTCACGGGTGTGGCGGGTATGATTTTTGCGACGGCACGCCCGAAGCAATTAATACCATTGCACGAAAAAAACTGGAAGAGGGTGTTACTTCATTTCTCGGCACCACTCTTACCGCGGGTGAAGCGTGTTTGTCCACCGCGTTGAAAACCGCGGCGGATTATATTGCGACAGGTGGGGACGACGCTAAAATCGCCGGAATTCACCTTGAAGGGCCGTTCTTTAATCAGGAGTGTGTCGGTGCCCAGAATCCGGCGTTTCTGAGCAAACCGGACATCGATCTGGTAAAACGTCTCGATGCTATCTGTCCGGTCAGAAAGATATCCTATTCGATCGAGTTGGCGGGGGCGATGGAATTCACCAGACAGTTGGTGGAACTCGGCATCATGCCGTCCTGCGCTCACAGCGCCGCCAAATATGCTGAATTCAAAACCGCTGTTCACATTTCAGTGAGAATGCGATCAATAGTGATTGGCATGTGGATTATTCGGGCTTCTGGGTGCTGATGGCGAAACCAGGAGAGTTGTCTTCGGGCAAACTGCCAAGTAGCGGTGATGATACGTTCGCGCATTTCATCGCGGGAGATGAGGCCATCCAGGAAGTCGCCGATAATGCGATAGCCCAAAGCCTGGCGCGCGGTGGGGGTGTTCAGCAGTCCGTTGTTTATGGCCTGTTCGGCTTCTTCAATCCAGCCGGACTCAAGCATCCGATCGGTGCGTTTAGCGATGCGTTTTTTTTGTTCATCGCGCTCCCACAGTAAATGCCAGACAGTTGCGTTGAATTTAAGCTCGGGTTGGCGCAGGGTTTGCAATTGAGTTATCGATTTGCCGGTTAAGGTGAATACTTCGAGAGCGCGAATTAGTTTGCGCCGGTGTTTTTCCCAGCGTGCAAGGTCGTCTGGATCACACCGCTGCATTAATTGCTTGAGCTCTTCGAATCCCGCCGGATGGTCATAGCGTTGGTCGAGTTCAGCACGTAGGTTGGTATCACCCGGCAGTTCGTCAAGGCCATAGAGCAGGGTACGTAAGTAAAATCCTGTGCCTCCAACAACGACAGGCAAACGTGCTCGGGTATGTATTTCGCGAATAGCCCGTGTTGCCAATTCGCGGAAGAGATAGACATCGGTTTTTTGGGAAACGGGAAAGGTGCTTATTAAATGGTGAGGGACTCGCGCGAGTTGTTCTGGATCGGGCTTGGCAGTGCCGATAGCTAGTCCGCGATAAATTTGCATAGAGTCGGCAGAAACAATTTCACCATCAAACCTCTCCGCAAATTCAAGCGCCAAGTCACTTTTGCCGGAAGCTGTAGCTCCCATAATGACCAAGATATTATTACGGGGAAACATTGAGCCTACTATGTGGTTATTTGTTGTTTTATTGTCCGATCAACGGACAATAAAAGAAGAAAAAGGATGCGTGCGCACCCATCTTTCTTCTATCCTGCATTATTCTGTTGTCCCGTCAAAATCAGGATTAGCGGTCAGCCAGGGCGGATACACCGGGCAGTTGTTTCCCTTCGAGAAATTCCAGCGAGGCGCCGCCACCGGTTGAAATATGACTCATTTTATCTGCCAGGCCGGACTGATTCACTGCCGCCACCGAGTCACCGCCACCAATGATACTGACACAATTGGAATTATCGGCAATTGCTTTACAGATGGACATAGTACCGTTGGCGAATGCCGGCATTTCAAAGCAACCCATCGGGCCGTTCCAGAGCACGGTAGACGCAGTGGCAATGGCTTGATTATAAAGTTCAATTGTTTTTGGGCCGATATCCAGAGCCATGAAGTCTTCGTCAATATTCTCGCCGACAGTTTTGGTGTTGGCATCATTGGCAAATTTATCGGCTTCAACATTATCAACGGGCAACAATAATTTGACCCCGTTGTCTGCCGCTTTTTGCATGATTTCTTTTGCCGTTTCAACTAACTCATCTTCGCATAGCGAATTGCCGATACTTTTCCCCAGCGCGCGGTAGAAGGTATAGGCCATACCACCGCCGATCAGGATTACATCAACTTTTTCCATCAGGCTCAACATTACTTCCAGTTTGCCGGAAATTTTGGCGCCGCCGATGATTGCCGCAAATGGACGTTTGGGCGCAGCAATTGCGTTGCCGAGATACTGGAGTTCTTTTTCCATCAGAAAACCGGCAACGCAGAGTGACTTGTCCATGAACTTAGTGATAATTGCCGTTGATGCATGAGCCCGGTGGGCGGTGCCAAAAGCATCGTTGACATAAATATCGCCTAATTTTGCCAGTTCGGCGGCAAAGGTCTCCTGGGCCGCGATTTTTGCCTGATCTCCCTTGCATTTCATGTCCTCTTCCGAGTGAAAGCGCGTATTTTCGCAAACCATAACTTCGCCGGGTTGTAATTCTGCGGCCATTGTGACAACCTCTTCATCAATGCAGTCGGCGGCGAAACGCACTGGTTTATCCAGCAGTCCAGCCAGATAATCTGCAACTGGTTTAAGGCTTAATTCTGGCTTGGCTTCGCCTCCGGGACGTCCCAGGTGAGAGAGCAATACCAGAGAAGCGCCGTGGTCGACAACATATTTGATTGTAGGCAGAGCAGCCCTTATTCTGGTATCATCGGCAACGTTATCTTCTTTTAAGGGGACATTAAAGTCAACGCGCATAACCACACGATGTCCATCAAGAGAGATATCTTTAACAGTTTTTTTATTGAGATTCATGATTTTTATTTCCATTTAAAAACCCGAAACGCCCCAGGGACGCTTCGGGTTATCATTATTTGCTAAACAGCGAGTTGTTTTGCGGTTAGAGCGTCGCCATGTGACAAATCAAATCGATCACTTTGTTGGAATAGCCCCACTCGTTGTCATACCAGGAAACAACTTTGACAAAATTACCATTCAGCGCAATGCCGGCATCGGCATCAAAAACTGAGGTGCAAACCTGGCCGACAAAATCCTGGGAGACCACGGCGTCCTCGGTATATCCAAGAACTCCTTTCATTGCGCCCTGTGATGCGGTTTTCATTGCGTTTTTAATTTCATCATAGCTTGCGGATTTTTCCAGGCGACAGGTTAAGTCAACTACGGATACGTCAGCTGTGGGAACACGGAAAGCCATGCCGGTCAGTTTACCGTTCAGAGATGGAATTACTTTGCCGACAGCTTTAGCTGCTCCGGTAGATGACGGAATAATATTGGTCAGAGCGGCACGACCACCACGCCAATCTTTCATAGACGGCGCATCAACAGTTTTCTGGGTAGCGGTTGTGGCATGAATAGTTGTCATCAGCCCTTCAACGATACCATAGTTATCGTGTAATACCTTGGCAACAGGAGCCAGACAATTGGTGGTACATGATGCATTGGAAACAATATCCATATCCGGAGTCATACTTTTTTCGTTGACCCCCATAACAAACATAGGTGTATCGTCTTTGGATGGTGCTGACATAACCACTTTTTTGGCACCAGCGGCGATATGAGCCTCGGTTTTTTCGCGTGTCAGGAAGAGCCCGGTGGACTCAACAATGAATTCAGCGTCGATTTCGTTCCACTTTAAATCTGCGGGGTTTCTTTCAGCGGTAACCCGTACGGTTTTACCATTTACTACCAGATTGCCGTCTTTTACTGCAATATCTCCATCAAAATTGCCGTGTACCGAATCATATTTCAGCATATAGGCAATGTAATCGACATCAAGCAGATCATTAATTCCAACTACTTCAACATCATTGCGTTTTTGCGCGGCGCGAAACACCAGCCGCCCGATACGCCCGAAACCATTAATCCCGATTTTTATCATCGAATCCATCCTTTTTTCTATTGTTGATACTTATAGCGAACGTTCCAACCGAACTTATTTGTCAGCAACCCTCATTTATACAATAATGGAGAACTTGTTTTCGGTGGAGTTAATAATATAGGTTGTTATTTAGTGATTGTCAAAAGATTTTTTGGAACTATGGTTTAAATTTTTCACGGGTCGAGGTTTTTATGAATTGCTTATGAGTTTTAAATTTTCCCGGCAAAGTTGCAAATCAATATTTTGTGATGTAGATTGTTAAATATTATTAACCATAAATATTATAATCCTAAATAACTAAGCGGAGATCGCGATCATGTTAAAGCTGGACAGATTTTTTTCCAGTGATATCGGAATAGATTTGGGTACCGCAAATTGCCTGGTTTTTGTCCGCGACAGAGGAATTGTGCTGTGTGAGCCGTCTGTTGTTGCGATTACCGAAAATACCAAACATGTGCTTGCGGTAGGTGAGGAAGCCAAACGGATGTTGGGACGTACTCCCGGTAACATCCGTGCCGTGCGGCCGATGAAAGATGGTGTTATTGCCGATTTTGAAATAACTGAGGAAATGTTGCGTTACTTTATTCAGAAAGCGATGCGACATGTGCCGTGGCGGCAGCGAATTCTCCATCCTCGGGTGTTGGTAGCGGTGCCATCAGGCATTACCGAAGTGGAAAACCGTGCGGTTAAAGACAGCGCTAAACGTGCTGGTGCCGGGGAGGTTGTGTTGGTCGAAGAACCCATGGCTGCAGCTATTGGCGTTGGTTTGCCGGTTGCTGAACCTTCAGGAAGCATGATTGTTGATATTGGAGGAGGGACAACCGAAGTGGCCGTGATTTCACTTTCCGGAATTGTGGGTGCGCGCAGTGTGAGAGTTGGCGGTGATGAGCTTGATGCTGCCATTTGTCAGCATATGAAGCGGGTCTATAATTTAATGATCGGTGAGCGCACTTCCGAGAAGATCAAAATTGATATAGGCAGTGCCTATCCCAGCAACGATGATCAGGAACTTGAAGTAAAAGGGCGTGATTTGGTGTCAGGCTTACCCAAGACCGTAAAAATTACAGCGGGCGAAATCCGTACCGCATTGCAAGAACCCATTACCAGTATTATTGAAGCGGTACGCGGTACTCTTGAACGTTGTCCGCCCGAACTTGCGGCCGATTTGATTGACCGGGGAATTATGTTGGCTGGGGGGGGAGCTTTGTTGACCGGTTTGGATCGTTTGATTGGAGAAGAGACCGGGCTGCCGGTGTTTGTTGCCGAGGATCCGTTGTTGGCGGTTGCAGAAGGGACAGGTGTAATGCTTCAGGAAATGGATAATATGACACGCGCTATGAATTTACGTTGATTATTCTGTATAAGAAGGACAAATCAGCCAGATTAACAACAGCTGCCGGATTAACCACTTAATTGCGGATTTGGACTACAGACAAATCCGCTTTAATTTTGGGTGCTTAAAACCTTTGAAGAGTAAATATGTCATTGTTTTTTGATAAAGCTGATTACGAGTTGTTGCAGACACTGCATAAATTGCGTGAACGGAGCGATGCGTCCTCGCGTTTCCGACGACTTTTTGCTCCCTATTTTCATCCACGCGGCATTAAGGAACTGGTTGCGCGACGAGAAGTACGTTTGCTAGCGGCAATGACCAATTTGATCGATACTCTGGATCAGAGCGATGAGGCAGTGGATGCGCGTTTAACGGCGTTAAAGTCTCTTTACCAAGAAGTTATTCACGGAGCTTGCAGTACCTTAAAATTGAATACTGCACGTGTTTTACTCCAGATTATGAAAGGAATGCTCCGGGAGAATAGTCATAAGCAACAGTTACGACTTGCGCATGATCTTCGAATCGCGTTGCTAGGGCATCCGCGTTTTATCAGAAGCCAGTTAACGCGTTATCATTTGCTGGAAATGCCGGAGGAGTGGAATCAGGTCAGTTTTGACTACCACGTGCATGACGCCAACACCAAAGGCCGCAAGTCTCCCACTCACCTGATCATTGACGCGTGGATCAAAGGTGTACGTTCGCTACAGGTTATCTATTATTGCTATGTTCCAGAGAATGCTGCAAAAGAATTGCTGTGTGCTGCTGAGATTATGGGGATTGATGTTCGTATCGGAGTTGAGTTTAGAGTTTCATTTAAATGGCGACAAATTGACATGATCTGGGCGCCGCGCGGATTTACCGGATCGACAGGTTTTTTGAATTTTTTAAAGCGACCCGATACCGCCAAATTTTTTAGTGATGGACGTAAGCAAGCCGGGCAGTCGGGACGTACAATTTTACAACTGCTAAAAGAGTTTAACCAACATTATTTGCCCAAGTTAAACAGTAAGTTGAAGACGAACTTCAAGTCTCTCAATGAAGCAGATTTTTTGGTTGCCGTCAAATTTGGCCAGCCATCTATAGAACATTTGCTGGAATTTATTACAGAACATCTGGTATCAATTCAGCCATCGTTGCGGGGCGATGCAATTTTTGAATCTGAACTGGAAAAGTGGTTATATTCACGATTGTCGCAACTTCCTCCTCCAGATGATCAGTTTTCTGTTAATAAGTTTCTCCAGTTAACCAAAAACCTTAAGGCCGGCTTCCGTTTAACTCTCAACCTGAGTGGACTCAGCCTGGCTGATGTTATTGAAGCAATTTATGATTGCGAGGGTGCGGTCACACATCTGGAAGTATTCAATCTGAAGGATCACTTTGGTGGACATTCAACGCCATGCGACGAAATAAATTGTTTCAGGCAGGCACTTAATCGTGGTGATTTGATTCGACTGAAGCGGATTATTCGTAATTGCCGAAAGCAATTTTCGTCAGATTCGAGTCTGGCAGGACGAGACGAGAAATTCAGGACGATTCTACACCATTTGCCTCAGTTGATTGATTATTACGCAAGGCACCCTCTCGGCGCCAGAATTGGTAGTGATTCCACCGGTAGATTCACCCGCCATCCCGGCATGGGGTTAGTGGTACTTGAAAGCCTGCCGCTTCGAGCGCGCCGGATTGCTATTAAAGAACAACGCCAATTACCTTTGACTGCGAGTATCGCCTGTGTGGAAACATCGCAATTGCATCCCGATTTGTTTAGATACAAAAAACGAAAAAAAAACGTGGTTTCCTGGAGAAATGACGACGATATTGCCACCTTCGGTAAAAATGGTAATGTTATTTCACTGGGAGCCATCGGCAATTCAGGTGAGACAGAGCAACCTGTTGAAACTCGCTCACGCCTGCCTTATCTGAGCTCCAATGTGAAAATTTTTCTAAAACTTGCGGGTGGCTTTATCCCGGCGTTTCTTTCATTTTTTCTGACCAGAGACTGGTGGCTGCTGGCATATGGCGGAGCTTTTATCTGGTTGGGCATTACCGCCGTGAGAAATATTATTCAATCCGTACTTGGCGGCGGCGGCTTCAAACGTGCGGACCTACTGAAGTGGAACGACTTCATCAGTTGGCAACGAGTTGCCGATTCACTGTTGTATACTGGATTATCCGTGCCGTTGCTTGATTGGCTGGTAAAAACTGTAGTGTTGGACAGGACTTTTAATGTCACTGCGGAAAACAATACTGTCGCACTTTTTTCAATTATTGCCGTAGTCAACGGCTGTTATATTGCAGGACACAACTTATTTCGCGGCTTACCGCGTTCAGTGGCTCTGATTAATTTATTTCGGGCGTTCCTGTCCATCCCACCTGCGATCTTCATTGGCTGGTTGCTCCAGGAATCTTTGTTGCTGAGCGGTTTTAGTATGGCGTTAACAGCGATAACCCTCCAGCAGTGGGCGGCCGTCATTTCCAAAACCGCGTCAGACCTGGTTGCCGGTATTGTTGAAGGTTACGCCGACCGGCATGCCAACTTGACACAACGCCTGATGGATTACCAAATAAAAATTAAAGAGCTGTTTGCAGCTTACACCAGACTTGAAATAATTTTTCCTGAAAAGGATGTGTTGGAAATGTTTAAAACGCCAAAACGTTTGATCGCCAGTATTGCCGGAAATCAAAAAAATATGGACAAAGAATTGATCGTTGACGTAATGGATTTGCTTTATTTCAGAATGTATCAACCGCAGGCGCGTAACGCGTTTCGAATGGTGTTGAAAAACCTGGATCGCGATGAACGGAAGATTTTTTTCCGTACCCAGAATGTGCTGACGCGCGAACGTGAAATCAGTCTGCTTTTTCTCGAAGGTGTGGCAGGAAAAAGGTTTTCTCGTGTTCTTTCATTCTATTTGCTTTATGCTCCAATTTACCTGAGGGAACTCAAAGCATTGGCCGAAAAATAGTAATGCCTCACTCTTTCCTTTGGGACGGGGTCAATACTACAGAGCACTAATCGTTCCTCCTCGGGTGTCGTAGCCTCGACCCCACCCAAAGAGTGAGCGATTACGAAAAATAACTCGAGAAACTGATGATAAGCA
>JAGYNC010000092.1 GCA_018400135.1 Victivallaceae bacterium | reverse complement strand
TCTTTCCTGTCCAATTTTGTTTGCTCTCGGCACTGTCGCAGCACCCGTGATTTTCTACTCAACTTTATGAGACTAAACTTTTACCTTTTACCTAATAATTATTGATTTCTGGCCGATTCATTCAAAAACATCTATTGACTCATTTTTTCGATCCTCTTTGATTTGTTCAACTAAAACTTCCGAATTGCCGAGGTAAAACAGCTTGGTTTCGCCAGGTCGGCCCGAAACTTCGAATTTACGCTCTCTGACAACAACTTTTTTGTCCGCAAAAATATCCCAAGCCTCGTTCACATCCCGATCAAGATTGATTGTTCTCTTACCTGCCCCGTCGATCAAGTGTATACCTAGGAACTCCCCATCATAGTAGATGCGATCCCGACGACTGCAAAACAAATGGATACCGGCGTCATTGAATAGTTTCCGCCAGACTTTTCCGGTATCATCCGGTGCCGCCATGTAGACGGTTGACCAATCCTTTCCCCGTTGCATGGCCAAGGCGGTTCCGCCGTTTTCCGCGTATTTTCCGAGCGTTAAGATATCATCGCCCTTTGCATAGAATGATTTGTGAGGTGCGATGCCGGGAGCTCCGGTTGTGAATCCCCCGCTGAAATTCGTGATAATTTCAAGTCTGGTATCGTGAACAATGCCGAATTCCATTCCGGTCATGTAGCGCATATTGTCAGTCGACAATTCGTTTCCAGAGTAGCCGGGAGCATAGATCCACACAACCATGTTGCCGTTCCTGAGAATTTTTTCTTCCAAGTAGCGCTTCAATTGGTCGTCGCGACGCCACATATTGACAAAGACATAACATTTATACTGCTTCGGATTCACCCGATATATGTCGTCGAGAATGAACGTATCGTAGGGTATTCCCGCCTTGCCGAGTCCTATCTGGAAACGTCCCATTATGAACTTGATATTGTTGCCGCCCCACTTTTCGCGCTGCAAACTGGTTCGGTCAAGGGTCGTTTCGTCGAAAAAAACCGCTACCTTGCTTTTATATTTAATCGGTTGCTCAATCGCGTAATCATAAATTTTACGCATTTTATTAAAAGTTTTGATGAATTCGGGGTTGTCGAACCAGCCGCCTGTCATATCGTAATACCATATTCCGAGTCGCCTGGTAAGCGCGTAGGCAAATTCCCGGATATTGACAGACGCTGCATCTTTTAAATTGTAAGTGTCCTTGTGCGAAAAATTATCAATTACGAGATTAGTGCGTACGTCAGCCTCGTTAATCCAGAGCTTATTGTGCAAACGATAGCTGGAAACAACGGAAGTGCATCCGCTGATATCCCCAAGTCGGCGAAAAGAGTATGGAATCGGCGACGCGCCTGCATTCAGATGGGAGGAGTTGAGTACTCGCGTCAAGTCATAGTGTCCAGTAGTCTGTGGATAAATAGACATGACGGGAAAGGTAAGAACGTAGCCGTAGTACACAAAATTTAGGCGACGTTCATCAGACAGCTCTTTAATGTATTTTTGAAACTCGAGCATGGCGCTGGAAACAGATTTCTGATAGCACCGGTTGTAGTCAAGCACTGCTTGCGTCGTTGCCGGATTCAGAAAATAGCATTCTCTGGAGCCGCGCACATCGCGTCCCGGAATCTGAGCATTTTCGAATGTCACCTCGGCATCGCCCCAGGCGTTGCGCAAATCACTGAGATTGCGATATTTTTGTCTGAGGTATTCGCGAAAGTATTCAACCATCGGCCTGCTGTAATCAGGGAAATGGCTCGGCTTTGTCGTTTGCACCCATTCCGGACCTGAATGACTGTTTGGCATGTAGCCGACAATCCGATCCGCATAATAAGCTTGTTCCATATGGCTGATCGCTGACCTCAAGTACTTTTTGCCATCTTCAATCCACCGCCTGGAGGCCATTGATGGCAGTATTCCATAATGTCCGTCAGTCGTCCCGTCGCTGAATCGACAAACTTCGTCGGGATATTTGCCCATCCACCAAGGTGGTGCCGTCATTCTGAAAAGCACGATCACTCTAGCCTCGGGGTTGATTCGCAGTAAGGTCTCCAGGTCCCGGTCAAAAGCCGTCATGTCAACATCGTAACTATCGCGTTGCCAAGCCGCGCCGAAATCGTTAAAGGAGAATCGGTGTAGATCAAACCCGCTTAGCTTTGAAGTAATCATCGACTCTTTTCTATTTCCGCGCCACGGGGCGCCGAACATGAAAGGCGTCAATATCTTATCGCCGGCCCTTATTCGCGGATAACCCAGCTGAGTGTCTATTGTGTACGTTATGCCGTGATTTTGAATCGTGGCTAGTGGCGGCAGTGGTTCCGCAGGTTTCGGAACAGACGACAAGGAATAGGGGAGTGCCCCCCAAGGTGGACATGGTACCGTGCCCAGTACCTTTGCTGGCAACCAGTTGCCCTTGCCGGGAGCCGGTCCCATCCAGTCGCGATCAGCCAATTGGTGATCATCGCTTACTTTCCAGTTATCGTCAGTAACAATATAATCGATTGAACCGTCTTTCATGACTAGTTTCAATTCGACCAACAAGCCTGCGGCAGCCCCTTGGTTGAAACCCCGTGCGGCCAGAACATTCTCGCCATCTTTCAGATATTGAGTTACATCGCGTACGTCAACCGTGGCCCAACCAGCCTTCCCGAACAAGAGTCTGCGGTTTAAGATAATTTTTACTCCATCATCGCAGGTTGTCTGAAGCAAAGCGCTTTTTAGGTTCGGCTTGTCAATATTGAACTCTTTACGAAAGTAGCATGTTTGCAGATTTTTTGCTCCCGCCGGAGTCCATATCCACGACGCCCTCCATTGTTCCCTCTGCGAGCCAAGATAATTGAGCAGAACGTTGCGAACCTTGCCGTTCTCGTGTGACCTTATCACCAGCTCGCCCCTGAATGCGTTTTGCCCAACCCGGTATTCGATGCTTGATTTTTTCCATCCGGTGTAATTCGTGTTGTGTTTACATTCTATTTTTTCTATGATTTTCCCTGATGAATCGTATAAATTTACAACTACCGTAGTTTTTCCTTTAACTTCAAAGTCGAGTTCGTAATAATGCTCGTTGCGCATGTGTCTCAGGTCGGTACTAATAACACTGTCGACAAGAGATACCTCCGGCATTCCAGACGACGTACTCTCCGGCCCGATGAATCTGGCCTTGCCGTTTATATCCCAATTTATCGGACTCCCAGATTTGTCTACCAGAAAACCGCCGTTGTAAAATACGCTCGGCTTTTCAATAAACCTCATGCCATATACCCTGACATGCGAACCCTCGGATCGATGGGGGAAATAAATCCTGAATTTCCTTATCACTCCTTTCCAGTTATCATTACTTGAAAAATCGACTAAAATCCTTTGAGGCAGCGGCATGTAAGCGGAAGACACAGTGAAATCAACCGCATTCCCCGGCAAAAAAGTCTTTCCGTCCAGGGAAAACTGTAGTTTATTGAACAGAACCGCGCCGAAATTATCAAAATATATTTCCAAGTACTTAAACCTGTCCGCATCAACCTCAACTTGGGGCGATGTTAAAAACTGGCGGTCCCACGTAGCCCATCCTTCAAATATTCCTTCCCGATCTCCGGCTTCGCGCCAACCGGAAAAGGTCCAGTGCGGCTTTCTCTCGTCAAATGCTGCATGATTTAATATCCAACTATGCTGGGTCGCGCCAACTCTTATTGCCAATAAAAGTCCGATCCCCAAAAAAAACGATTTGAAGCCTCTCATAAAACACCCTTCTATGTTATCCTTTGTTACTTGTTTATGTTCGCGACACTTTCCCTGTCCATCAGTACGGGAACAACCATTTCATCAATACCCATCGCCTTGCCGTACAAAATCTTGTTGACGTATTCCGCCAAAATGTTGCCAATAATTTCGGCAGGATATTTTATGGTAGTCAGGGGCGGCGAGATATACTGGGAAAAATACTGATCATCGAATCCAATAATACTTACATCTTCAGGAATACGCAATTTTTTTTGCCACTTCAGTATCTCGTAAAGGACTGCCGCATGCAAATCCTGGAAGCAGGCTAGGGCCGTGGTGTCAGGTGATTGATAAAAAATCATATCAACCAGCGGTACCATCGGTAGGCGTCCCGAAAAAGAAAACAGGGTATCCATCGATCTGCCGCGAAGGTTGAACTCTTCACAAAAGCCCTTGTG
The DNA here is from genome assembly GCA_018400135.1 of Victivallaceae bacterium. Lineage (GTDB taxonomy): Bacteria > Verrucomicrobiota > Lentisphaeria > Victivallales > Victivallaceae > M55B135. The sequence continues at coordinate 5,687 of JAGYNC010000092.1, read as the reverse complement.
TCGCTGGGAGGCATCGTTGCGTCTGCGATAATCCTCTATTACGCAGGTAGCGGCCTTGTGATTGTTCTTCAATAAGTGCCGAGCCATCAGACGTCCCCCCTCCTCATGATTCGGCCCAATATAATTGAGTCCGTCAACTCTTTCATTAATGACGATTACATCCTTGAATTTATTTTTCACTTTATTGCACACTTCTTTACTGATCGGATATACGTGTCCGCTATCGTTAAACACGACAAGCACATCCGATTTATTTTGGGATTCAAGCAAGAGCGGCAACCAATCTCCAAGATGCGTACTGAAATGTATGGCCGGACTGAGATGCTTTTTCAACTCCGAGAACATCCTTATTATCAACGGATTGTTCATCCAAATAACGGGAATCGCCACGGTAAGCATCATTTCAGTTTGATTTTTACGCCCAAGAAGCAAGTCCAAAGCATCATTCGCCACAAAGGAGTTTTTTTTCCCGGGCAGACGCCTGATAAGTCCATCTGAAATCATATCCTGGACAACAAAACTAACCGTTGGACGACTGACATTGTATTGTTCGCAAAGCCTGCGCTCTGAAGGCAAGAGCTCGCCACAACGAAAAATACCCGAAGCAATATTATTTTCCAATTCGCGCCGTAGTACTAGTTTTTTGTCTAACCCTATATTCATTGTGTTATCTCTTTCACGATTGTTTAACGATTCAATTACCTAATAGTATATAGCATATTTTGTAAAAAACAATACCAAAAAGAAGAAATATCTGAAATAAAATACGTTTTTTTAAAAAATTCGGTCATTTTTATTTCCATTTATGAGAATATCTCACTATCATCTCATAGGAAATTGAAAATTTGAAGATGAGACGGGATAAGATTACTCTTGAAGTGGCAGTGATCGCCTTCCATGCTACAAACTGAAAGACATTATTGGTGTGTTCGTTCTTTGACTTATGCAACATCTGCTACTGCTGCTTTACCGTAATATACTTCATCGGGGGGGGGTGGCGTATTCAAGCGATTGATGTATTCTTTCAGTGTTATAGTACCGGAAGAAGCGGTCAAGTCCTGTCCGCAACTCCTTGACGCTTGAATAATCTCTGATGAAAACATCTTCATATTTCACCGTTCGCCACAGTCGTTCGACCTGGGCATTGTCCGTTGCCCGGACTTTTTCATCCATGCTGATCTTCACTCCTTTCTCCAGCAAGGCGTTGACATGTTTTTCTCCGGTATACTAACTGCCCTGGCCAGAGTTGAATATCTCCAGCGCTCCGTGCCTGACAAAAGCCTCCTCCAGTGCCTCCACGCAAAAATGAGCTCGATAGCCGGCAGAACAACACTCGGCGACTGTGCAAATCAATTATGGCAGCCAGCACCCAATGATCAGTCCTGCGACGAATATCCGTATCGCTTCGTTTTCGGCGGTAACCACTTGAACGCGGCAATTGCAGCAATTTGCATTGCCTGGTCAAATTCAGGGCTTTATAATCCGGTGAAATCATTTGAAGTCTATCCCTAACTGAAGGTACTTTTTTTTTAGAAAATCGTTCTCGACTTCAAGCTGACCAAGTCTCTTGTAGACATCCTCAATGCCTATCTCGCGTTCTTTGCCGCGCCGAACTTTCACGCCCTGGCGGACGGGCCCAAAATTTGGTTCAGGTGGAACGCCCCAAAGGAGCGGGAAATTTAACCTAACCCTTGATTTAAAACGTAGCGAGTAATCGCTTTGATTATACAAGCGGTTACTGTTCAGAACAAAAACAAAAACGCGACGATTATGCCGGTTTGGTGTTTGACGCGTTAGTAGTAGCGATGTATTGTATTGTTGTTCATACTCACAAATTCCAGCGCATTATACCAGCGGAGAGGGGGGTAGTTGATTATTAACCCCGGCAGCCGTTAGTAAAATAATTTTGATCAGGCGCGCAAGCCAAACCAGTACAAGGACCGTAACAATATGGATTATCGCATTGAAATAACCCCGTTGTCAGAGTGGCGGGATGCTCGTGGCGAAGGTATCAAACACCAAATTGTTGAATTTCTGAAACTCGGGGTTGATGCGGTACGAACTCGCGATGTTTATACGATTCGGGCAGAGATTAATTCCGATGAAATTGCCGCAGTTGCGGCCGGGCTGAGTCATCCCGTGTTGCAGCGTGGAGTGGTTGGCATGAGTCCACCGGAGCCGCCTTGCGATTGGTTGGTTGCTGTTGGTTTTAAGGCCGGGGTAACTGACAATGTTGGACGTTCACTTCACGAGGCGGTTGGGGATATAATCGGACGCAAATTGCGGGAAGATGAGTTTACGTTCAGTTCTGTTGAATATCTGTTGTACGGTAATGAACTTGATCGTGCTAAAGTTGAATATATTGCCGCGAATCTGCTGGCCAATTCGCTAATTGAGGACGTTGTTGTTTTGGATGGACGTTGCCTACATGAAGGTATTCCGCTGCATCTGCCGTTAGTCGCCGCAACCGGCGGCGGGAAGGTGCGTGAGTATGACCTGGAAGTGGATGATGCCGCGCTGATTGACATCAGCCGAAAGGGCATTTTGGCGTTGTCGCTCGACGAGATGAAAGCTATTCAAAACTACTTTCGGCAGGCGAGTGGGCGTCAAGAGTACGGATTACACAATTGTCCCACTGATGTTGAGCTTGAGGTGCTGGCGCAGACTTGGTCGGAACACTGTAAACATAAAATTTTTGCCGCCGAAATTGATTATCTGGATGCGGCAACCGGGAAACGTGAACACATTGTTTCCTGCTATAAGACTTTCATCGTGCAGAGTACAAAGGAAATCAGTCAGGAGGTGGATTGGTTGGTTTCTGTATTTCATGACAATGCCGGTGTTATCGGTTTCAATGAACGGCTTAATCTGGTTTATAAAGTGGAAACGCACAACAGTCCATCGGCGCTGGATCCTTACGGTGGGGCTATGACCGGTATTGTTGGAGTTAATCGCGATCCGCTCGGAACAGGGCTTGGGGCGGATTTGTTGATCAATGTTTGGGGGTATTGCCTGGGATCGCCGTTTACCGTAGAACAAGACGTGCCGGAGGGGCTGCTGCATCCGCGGCGGTTACGCGATGGTATCCATAAAGGGGTTATTGACGGTGGGAATCAGAGTGGTATTCCCTACGGGTTGGGCTGGGAGTATTTTGAAGATCGTTACCTCGGGAAACCACTGGTATATTGCGGAACAGTGGGAACCCTGCCGAAGGAAATCAATGGCAGTCAGGGGCACGAAAAATCCATCAGGCCAGGTGATCTGATTGTTATGGCTGGTGGACGCATCGGCAAAGATGGTATTCATGGCGCTACTTTCTCTTCCGAGGAACTGCATCAGGAGAGCCCCGCGCAGGCCGTGCAGATCGGCGACCCCATTACCCAGAAAAAAATGAGCGATTTTATTTATGAGGCACGCGCCCTCGGGCTTTACCGTTTTATCACCGACAATGGCGCGGGCGGCTTGTCTTCCAGTATTGGTGAAATGGCGGAACAGTGCGGCGGTTGTCGGATGGATTTAAGCAAGGCGCCGCTGAAGTATGCCGGGCTTGAGCCATGGGAAATATTGGTGTCTGAAGCGCAGGAGCGGATGAGTTTTGCGGTATCGCCAGACAAGATTGAAGCGTTTAAACAGCTTGCCGTTGAACGCGATGTGGAAGTGACCGTGCTTGGCGAATTTACTGACAATGGCAAATTTCATATTCTCCATGGAGAACGTACCGTGGCCCTGTTGGACATTGATTTTATGCACGACGGTCTGCCACGGATGCAACTCCGTGCCGAGTGGCGTCTTCCGGTTTTTCCGGAACCCGATTTTGCCGGACGCGATTACAGTCGGGATTTGGCAACCATGGTTGGTCGGCTCAACATCTGTTCTAACGAATATAAAGCGCGACAGTATGATCATGAGGTCAAAGGACTCAGCGTTGTCAAGCCGCTGGTGGGTAAACACCGGGATGTCTTCAGTGATGCTACTGTTACCATGGTGGAACAGCTCAGCACTGAAGGTATTATTCTTTCCGGCGGGATTCTGCCGCGTTACAGCGATATTGATCCCTATCACATGATGGCTTCGATCATTGATCTGGCGATCCGCCGGATAATTGCCGTTGGCGGCAAGCTCGGCCATATTGCCGGGTTGGATAATTTCTGTTGGCCGGATCCCGTGGCGAGTGAAAGCAATCCCGACGGCGAATATAAACTGGGGCAGCTGGTGCGGGCTAATCAAGCTCTTTACGATTACACCAAGGCGTTCGGTGTCCCTTGTATTTCCGGCAAGGACAGCATGAAAAACGACAGTACGCGCGGGGGCCGTCGTATTTCTATTCCACCGACAGTATTGTTCAGCGCGATTGCCAAAATGGACGATATTCGCGTCGCAGTTACACTGGACGCGAAGAAGGTTGGCGATGTGGTATATGTGATTGGCGATACTGCTCCGGAGTTAGGCGGAAGTGAATACTATTTTATGTTGAACGCTACCGGTAATCGGGCGCCGCAGGTTGATACCGCTTCGGCAATCAAAACTTATCACGCGGTAGCTGCTGTTACTGCCGCCGGTTTGGCGGCATCCCTGCATACTCCGGCGCTTGGAGGACTGGCGGTGGGATTCGCGAAAACGGCAATGGGGGGGCGCTTGGGAATGGAACTAGATTTGTCGGCGGTGCCGTTACGGGAAGCATGCAGTCCGGCAGAAATCCTTTTTTCTGAATCGAACAGTCGTTTCATTATGACTGTATCTCCACAAAATAACTCAACTGTGGAAGAACTGTTGCGCGATGTGCCGCACGCGAAAGTTGGACGGGTAACGACAAAAAAACGCCTTGATATCCGGCATGGCAACGTTAAAATAATTGATTGCGATATTGAGCATCTGGTAGCAGGATATAAAACAACCTTGGATCATATTTAACCGGGAATACAGTTTTATTAAAGAGTATTGCCTCATGTCTAAAGCCAAAATCAAGAAGATTGGAGCAGTCAGGAAGACACTGGATAATCCGATGACCGCATCGCAGGTTTATATGCGGAATATCATTGATTTTTCTTTGTTGACTCCGGAAGAGGAGGTAGTTCTGGCTACTGCCATCAAGTCAGGCGATCCTGAATTGCATGATCAGGCGAAGAGTAAGCTGGTCAGGGCCAATTTGCGGTTGGTGGTAAAAATTGCCAGCGAATTCATTGGCCGCGGACTTCCCAAGCACGACCTGATTTCAGAAGGCAATATTGGACTGATGACGGCTGCTGAAAAGTTCGACCCTGATAAAGGTGCCAAGTTCAGTACCTACAGTACCTGGTGGATTAAACAGGCCATGCGTCGCGCGATCGCCGAACAAAGCCGCACTATCAGAATTCCGGTTCAGTCGATTGAGAAAATTAATAAAATCAGACGTGCCCAGGTTGAGCTTACTCAGTCGCTTGGCCGAGAGCCGTCGATCCGGGAAATTGCCGACAAAATTGATCTCAGTCCTCGTACCGTGCGCGACCTGCTCCATGCTAAATTGTCCACCTCTTCTCTGAATGCTCCCATTCAGCAGGGAGAAGAAGGTGAAATTCAGGATTTTGTTTCTGATTCGGCGGATACCCCAGATATTGCCTTGGGCGATATTGAATCCAAAAAACGTTTGTTTGAATTGATGAATCGGCTTGATCTGCGCGAACAGATGGTGCTGAATATGCGATATGGTC
>JAGYNC010000091.1 GCA_018400135.1 Victivallaceae bacterium | reverse complement strand
TTTAAGGGGCACAGGCAGGCCTCGACCCCACCCAAAGAGTGAGCGAGGGAATTCTTGGTAAGGCCTCACTCTTTCCGGTGACGTGAGCTACCCTCCCCGGAGGGTAGTGCTTCTGCGCGACCTATTTCACCCCCTCTCCCTTTCACCCCCTCACCCCTTCTCCCCCCTCACTCCCTCTCCCTCTCCCTCTCTCGCTTTTCACGATTCTTCAAGTTGTCCCGCCAAAGTTTCCCACTGAGAGGAGGCCCTTTCTATTTGCTGCTGTAGCCCATGCAGGTACCGGTTGGCTGCCGAAAAATCAAAAGATGGTTCCGGCGAAGCGATGTTTTGCAACAGCTGATCCCGTTCTTCGGTGAGTTGTTCAAGCAACTCTTCAAGTTCCGATACTTTGCGACGGGTTTGTTTTTGTTTACCACTCTTTTTTTGACGATGACGCGCGGCCTCGCGACGTTGATCCTTACGCTTATGGTTATCGTTTGATGTGTTGGATGTTTCAGTGCCGATTGCTGTTTCCTCTGAAGCCTTTTCTAAATAATAGTCATAATTACCGAAATATTTTTTGATACCCGGGGTGCGCATGGCAATTATGGTATCCGCAACTTGTCTGATAAATTCAATATCGTGGCTGACCAGGCATACTGTGCCCGAATATTGACGTAATGCCTGCTGCAACGCTTCCCGGGCAGCGATGTCAAGGTGAGTTGTCGGCTCATCCAGGATGAGCAGATTGGGTGGATTGGCAAAAATTCTGGCAAAACACAGTCGGATTTTTTCGCCACCGCTCAATGCCTGACATGGTTTGGTCATGCTGTCGGCGCCAAAACCAAAGCTTCCAAGCACTGCTGGAAGAGTGGCGCGCAGTCGTTCGCCCCCGGCAACCGTTCGCACCACATCATAGACACTGCTTTCCGGCGGCAGGATTTCAGAAAACTCTTGAGCTTGATACCCGGCAACAATATTATGTCCACAGATAACCCGTCCTGAGTCTGGTTTTAGAATGCCGCACAATAATTTCAACAGCGTAGTTTTTCCGGTACCGTTGTAACCGACAAAAGCAATTTTATCGCCGGATTCAATTTGCAGATCAACGTCTGAAATAATTGGGGCACTCTCCGGATAAGAAAAAGAAACTTGTTCAAAGCGCGCGGCCTCCGCACCGCATGGCGGCGGCTCGGGCAACCTGATTGACCCGATAAAATGAAGTTCATCAGGCAAATTGACTTCATCCATTTTTGCCAGCTGTTTACGCCAACTTTGCGCCTGAGATGCCTTCGAACTTTTCGCCCGGAAACGTTCGATATTGCGTTCCAGTTGTTCTCGTTTGCGATCCTGATTGCGCTTGGCTGATACCAGGGTGAGACGGCGTTCATGGCGTTCACGGACATAAAAATCGTAGTTTCCGGCAAATCGAGTGATACTTCCGCCATTGATTTCCCAGGTAGTTGTGGTGAGCTTACGCAGCAGATAGCGGTCATGAGAGATGAGCAGGAGTGTTCCCTGATACGAGCGCAACAGGCGACAGAGCCATTCTACCGCAGGGATATCCAGATAATTTGAAGGTTCGTCCAGCAACAGAATATCCGGATTAGCAATGAGGGTTCTGGCCAGTGCCGCGCGCATCTGCCACCCGCCGCTGAACGCCTGCATTGGGTGCAAGAACTGATCGGGCTGAAACCCCAGACCGGACAGAGTAATTTCGGCGTCACTGCGCAGGCGATAACCCCCGAGGTGTTCAAAATTCGATTGTAGGACTCCATGCTGGTGTAGCGCTTTTTTGCGTTCAGTGTCGGACAGATTTACGGTTGCCAGACGATGTTCAATATCGTGCAATTCAGCGGCCATACTTGTCACTTCGGGGATCGCATCGGCGGTAAAATCCAACAGCGATAGACCGAATACCTCTTCCGATAATTGTTGTCGCAAATAGCCGATACGTACGTCACGCGGCATGGCCAACTCGCCCTCATCAACTTCAACTTCACCGGTAATTATTTTGAAAAGCGTGGTTTTTCCCGACCCGTTTGGTCCGACAATACCGATATGCTCACCTTGATTGGCACGGCAATCGGCCTGATTGAAAATAACCTGACCTCCGTAATTTTTGCTTACATGTTTAAAATCGATCATAATGTTACAGGTTTTCTCTTTATTATAAATTTATTCGTCATCATGAGAAGCGCTTTCACCGAAAGCGCCCTACTCTATCCGGTTGAAGATTTAACTTTTGATTGCGAGGATTTTGAGAATGGGCTTGCATTCTGTCGGAACCTCTTCTTCAGGTGGCCACGGATGGTAACTTTCGGCCGGTCACCGCCTGGTAAAATCGTAGCGGCATGATGCCGCCTCTTGTCTGCATTCCTGTACAAGTTGCTGCGGACTATAGTTTACGTTACGTGAAATACAAAGTTTATCCCCCAAAAACTTTAAACCAAAAAACAGAAAAAACAGAGAACGCCGCTGGACTTTCAGCATCCTGTCGTTAAGTTAAGCACGGGCATGTTGTTTTGAGTAGTCGCAATTAACCGCTTTTTATGGTTTGATAATGTCCGTATAGGACAGTTTGTATCGTGGTTGTGCATTAAGATTTCAAAGAGACTGGCGCGTGAAGCAAACGCAGATAACGCAAAAAAGTATTTACAGATAAACTAAATACAGCCAATATATCAGTTGCCGGGGGCGGCAGGAGGATTGTTATGCAGAAAAAATATAATCTGACTGAATTTGAGTCATTTTTAAAGGCAAGAACCCATAAGTCGACGCCGATACGCCGTAAGTTGCTGGAGATTGCAGAGTCCATCAAAGGTTTTTATTCGCTGGAAGATTTATACAACCTGGCGAGGCAGTCGGGTATTAAACACCAGCGGTTAACCCTTCTCAGGAACGTCGGTTTAATGGTTGATGCCGGATTTATCAGGGAAGTCAGAGACGCGGATGGAAATCTGCGCTACGAGACTCGTCGCTCCACATCTCATCACTACTTGTTCTGTGTGGTTTGTGGCAAATGCGAATTTATTCGTGATGATGCTATTGAGAGTGAGCAGGAAAAACTTGCCGCGAGAGAGAAGTTTGAACCGATCTCACATACTATCTGCGTAAAAGGTTACTGCAAGAAGTGCCGACACAAGCTTTAACCCGGTTTATAATTTTTTGCTGTTTTTTAGGTTAGAGAGATAAGTTCTTCTGCCAGAATCGGATTTGCTTATCAACTGATTGTGGGCCAGTGCCACCTGGCGTTTCGCGCTTTTCAACACTCTTACTCGGGGAAAACATTTCGAGAAACGCGGGTGTGGCTTCAGGAATTGTCTGTCGCATCTCTTCCAGAGTTGTGTCACAAAGTTGCTTGTTGTGTTGTTTGCACCATTTAACGAATGCTCCCACACGATGATGCGCGTTACGGAACGGCACTCCTATTTCCACCAGCGCCTCCGCCAAATCAGTTGCCATCAACTCCGGATCATTAGCGGCCGCAAGCATTTTTTCCTGCTTAACGGCCATGGATGCCAGCATCGGCGGATAAACCCGCAAGATTTTCTTTACTGTATCGATAGCGTCAAAAACCGGCTCTTTATCTTCCTGTAAATCGCGGTTATAAGTCATGGGTAATCCCTTGCAAAGGGTGAGCAACGCAACCAGGGCGCCGTAAACCCGGGCGGCTTTCCCCCGGGAAAGCTCGGCGATATCTGGATTTTTCTTCTGTGGCATCAGGCTGGAGCCGGTGCAGAAAGCATCGCCAAGTTCAATGAAATCAAATTCCCGCGATGACCAGAGAATCAAATCCTCTGACATACGCGAAACGTGCATGGCAAAAATTGCCAGGGCGCTTAGCAGTTCAATAATAAAATCGCGGTCGGAAACCGCATCCATGCTGTTGCGTGATATGTCGTCGAATTTCAGCTCGCGGCATACCGCGTCACGGTCAATAGGCAGTGTTGTTCCGGCCAGCGCGCTTGAACCAAGCGGCATTACGTTAAAACGTTGCCGACAATCCTGAAGACGAGTAAAATCTCTGTTGAACATCTCAACATAAGCCAACAGATGGTGGGCAAACAACACTGGCTGAGCATGCTGCAAATGGGTGAATCCGGGGAGAATAGCAGTGCGGTATTTATTCGCCAAGTCAACGATGGTTTTTTGCAAATTACGCAGCATGTCGGCAATGGCATCAATTTCATCACGCAGATAAAGTCGGATATCCAGAGCTACCTGATCGTTACGACTCCGGGCGCTGTGCAACCTCGCGCCTTCATCGCCAAGCGCCTTGATCAATTCATGCTCGATATGCATGTGTATATCTTCCAGTTCAGCGGTAAAAGTGAAATCGCCGTCGGCAATGCGTTGTTCAATGCGCTTTAACTCACCAACAATGGCACCGGCAGTTTTTTCAGGCACAATCCCCTGTGCCGCCAGCATGTTGACGTGAGCGCAACTGCCGGCAATATCATAGCGATAAAGTCGTTTATCGTAGGATATTGACTCCGTGAATTTTTTTAGTTCCTCATCGGTTTCCTGATCGAATCTACCGCTCCAGAGTGCCATAATTTATCTATCCTTAAGTACACACGTGGGTAATGCCTCAGTCTTTTTTGAATCGGGGTCGCTATCGCTATCGGAATTAACTGAGCGATTACATACGTGATTTTTTTATACCATGATTAAAGCTTTACCGAATTGAAAGATAGCCTCTATCAACATATTTTACAAAAAACTGGACAGAAAAATTTCACCCGCGACAAAAAATTAGCAATCCCTCACTCTTTCCTTTGGTTCTTTGGGTGGGGTCGAGTCGAGGCTACGACACCCGAGGAGGAACGACGAGGCTGTGTAGTATTGACCCCGTCCCAAAGAAGAGTGAGGAGTTACTTTAAATGCGATTATTTTGAATCTTCATGGTCGAGTAAGTTGACATTGAAAAGAGTACCAATAAATTAACCGGTCTACTGAATCATATTATTACGCGCTTTGCGCCAATTTGAAAGTGAAATATTTATGATAAAACCACAGAATTATCGCCGGATAATGGCAAAAACCGGCAGCAGAATAGCACTGGCGTTAACGCTGCCAATAATTATTATGTTGCTGGCCGGATGTACCAGAGACCAGCAACTTGCCACGATCAGTAACCTCAGAGTAATTCGTGGTGCCAATCAATGTGCCCTGCCCGGCCAGCAATTCCCAAAATCCCTGTTAATTGAGGTTGAAGGCCCCCATGTTCCGGGCCTGCTCGGCGGCAAGGGTGATCGCGCGCTCCTGGCAGATAAAAAAGTGTTGTTTGTGCCGGTTGACGGCTCAGATTTGCAACTTTCCTGCCATGAAGCAGCAAGTAATGATGCTGGAGAAATAATGATCAACGTTGTTGCCGGCAAAGAGCTTGGCGACCAATATCTCAAAATTATTCCTGTCGACGCGCCGGATAGAAGTGTTACCGTGCGCTTTATTACCGGCATAAGTATCCTCGGCGCCGACCAGGAAGCGGCTGCCGGAGACCTGCTGGATCATCCGATTCGCATTCAAGTAGTGGGGAAAAATGGCGAACCGTTAAAAGATGTGCCCGTTTTCTTCAACCTTGGCAATACCCCCGACTCAATGGACAAAGGTGATGCCAGAATTGCCGTTGAACAGGTACTGACCAACCGGGAAGGCATTGCCGGCACCAACATTAAGTTGGGAAAACAAACCGGTGTTTATACCGTAGGGGCGGAAATCGTCGATAAAAGCCGGGGTTTATTTGTTCGTGGCATCAAGGTTAATGCCATGAGTATCAACGTCTTTGATTTGGTTATCACCGTTCTTGGCGGCTTGGCAATGTTTATTTTCGGGATGAAAATGATGAGCGACGGTCTGCAGAGCATTGCCGGTGATAAGATGAAAAAAATATTGCATTTTTTTGCCAGCAACCGTTATGTTGCCATACTTGCCGGAACCATTGTAACTTCAGTGATCCAATCTTCAAGTGCCTGTTCGGTTATGGTAATCGGGTTTGTCAATGCCGGATTATTGCGCCTTTTCCAGGCCATCGCCATTGTCCTTGGCGCGGATATTGGCACCACTGTTACCGCCCAGATAATCTCTTTCAAACTCGGAGCTTTGGCCCTTCCAACCATTATTGTTGGCACATTGGTCATGATGCTGGCCAAGAGCAGATCAGCCCGCGGCTGGGGCAGCGCAATTCTGGGATTCGGTCTGTTGTTTTTCGGTATGGGGATGATGGGAAACGAGTTGAAAACTATCGGCAATTTTCCTACTTTTATTCATTTTTTCAGTAGTTTTGATTGCTACCCCACTGACGGTTATATGCCAGTAAAAAATGTGATTGGCGCCTTTGGTATTGGCGCGTTACTGACAGTAGTCATTCAGAGCAGTTCCGCGTCCATGGGTATAATTATGGCGCTTGCCGGCAGTGGACTTATCAGTTTTTACACGGCAATGCCGCTAATGCTCGGAGCTAACGTTGGCACCACCATAACGGCTGTTATTGCCTGTATTCCCACCAATCGTTACGCCAAACAGGTGGCGCTGGCACATGTGCTCACCAAATCTTTCGGTACTGTTTACATGCTGGTACTTTTTTATGTGGTCTGGCCCGGAACAGATAAACCGATATTCATGTATGTGGTTAATCAAATGACTACAGGCAATGTTTTTGCCGCCATCCCGCAAAATGTGATGCGGCACGTGGCGAATGCCCACACTCTGTTCAATGTCGTCAACGTCATATTGTTTATTCCACTGATCGGTGTCATGGAACGCGTTTGCAACCTGTTGATTCCGGTTAAGGACGAGAGTACGCTTAAGATTACTCTTCTGGAACCCCATCTGCTGGATACCCCGTCAATGGCGCTGGAACAGACAATTCAATCTTTGCGGGGGATGCTCAGAGAATCCTGGGACATGGTTAGAAGCGCGATGGTTGGGCCGTTTTTTGAGGGAAAGACCAATTCCAAACTAATTGAGGATCTTGAAAAACGCGAAAGAAAAGTTGACGAAACTCAGGGTGAAATAACCGATTATCTGGTACAATTAACGCAACGCGAACTAAATTCAGCTCAATCTGAAATTGTCCCGCTGTTGATGCATTGCACCAACGATACGGAAAAAATAGCTGATCACACGGAGAATATTATTGCGCTTTGTCAAAGATTGAAAAAAGGGAAAAAAACCATTTCCGAAAAGGGGCTGAATGAAATTAGGGAAGTCTGGCTAGTTTTAACCAATCAAGCAAAGAATGTTATGACATCTCTTGATCGAAGCGGACTTGACGGCGTTAATTTCGCATTGAAGGACGAACGCAAAATCAATAAACTGGTCGATAAGTTTGAGAAGAGCCATATTAAACGTTTGAGCAAAGGTGAATGCGATCCGGTCGTCGGGATTATTTTTATCGAAATGTTGGGCGAACTCGAGAAAATCGGCGACCACTTCTCAAACATTGCGGAACGCACCCCTGAAATCCAGAAGCACTACATCAATATTTATTGAATTGTGACGGATTTCTCCGGTTTACCTAATGAGCTAGCCGGAGAAACTACGTTAAATCATCATATTTCAACTTACTAAACACAAAAATTATCCGCTTTATCACGGATTCAGGCTATAGGTAAACAAATGGATTGGCAACAACTGCTTTCTTCAAAGAGACTCGGCAAAACACGGCCCGAACCGATTACTCCCGGGCGTTCGCCGTTCCAGCAGGACTTTGACCGGATCGTCTTTTCTTCGGCCTTTCGCCGCTTGCAGGATAAAGCACAGGTTTTTCCACTGGCAGACAACGATTATGTCCGCACTCGATTGACACACAGTATGGAGGTTTCCTGTATCGGGCGCTCAATGGGATCCGGGGTTGGCGCTTTCATCTGTCGGGAATACGATCTGGGAGATATTCAGCCCAGCGATGTCGGCGCCATTGTGGCAGCGGCGTGCCTGGCGCATGATATCGGGAATCCTCCGCTGGGACATTCTGGCGAGGAGGCAATTCGCCACTGGTTTGCCACGTCAGAGGTTGCTCGTGTCATTGCCGCAGGTATGACTCCGGCTGAATGTTCCGATATTGAAAACTATGAGGGCAACGCCCAGGGGTTCAGAATCCTGGCCAGATTACAGATGCCAGACAATCCCGGTGGTATGCAGTTGACTTGTGCCACTTTAGGCTCTTTTGCCAAGTATCCGGTGGGTTCTCCGGAAATTCGAAAAATTGAAGGCGTCGGCGCAAAAAAATTCAACTTTTTCCAGGCAGACAATAAACTCTTCGCGGAAGTTGCTGAAACCACCGGATTAACGCCGGTTGAGGGGCGACAATACGCCTGGCACCGCCATCCTCTCGTTTTCCTGGTGGAGGCTGCTGACGACATCTCATACCAAATTGTTGATTTTGAGGACGGACACATGCTGGGAATTATTCCCTACCCTGAACTCGAAGCGGTCATGTTGGAAATCATCGGCACGGAGTCCCGTTCCGCGACGCAGCTACAAAAATTGGACGATCCGGAACGCAAAGTGGAATTCCTTCGCGCCAAAGCGCTGGGGACTCTGGTGGGACAGATTATTACCGGGTTTGTCGAACATCATCAGCAAATTCTGGCTGGCGAGTTGAAGCAGCCGCTGACCGAACTTATTCCTGCCGCCCCGGCATTGGCAAAAATAAGTCGTCGCAGTGTTAAAGATATCTACAACTATCGGCGCGCCGTCGAAATCGAGGCGGCCGGATTTGAACTGACCGAAGGATTGCTTGACGCGTTTATGTCTGCCGCCAACGAAGTTGCCTCCAACCACCCATCATACCGTAGTCAAAAGTTGATTCAACTGCTGCCGGAACGCTATCGCAATGAAAAAAGTTCCGCCTGGCGCGAAAATAATTATACCCGGCTTCTGCATATTCTGGATTATATCTCCGGCATGACCGATTCCTACGCGGTTTCGCTGTTTAAAAAAATCAAAGGGATATCGCTGCCCGGAGTGATGAGATAATGCCCGAACTGCCGGAAGTAGAAACCGTTACCAAAGCTTTGGCTGATTGTCTGCCGCAGCAGCAAATCGCCAGGATCACTGCGTTTGCCCCGAGAATGCGTTATCCGCTGACGCCCCTGCAATCTCCAAGTTTAGTAGGACAAACAATCGTCGACGTCCGGCGGCGCGGACGTTATATCATTATCGAGCTCCGGCAACAACACGCGCTGTTGCTGCATCTCGGCATGTCCGGCTCGTTGCGCGTGGTCGAGCAACACGCCGAACGCCGGCTTCACGAACATCTGGTGATTGATTTTGCCGACGGTATGTCGCTGCGATTTTGTTGTCCCCGCCGCTTCGGATTCATTATTCCCGTTATGTTAACTGCTGCCGGTGGTGAGCCACCCGAACTCGCCGCGCTGGGCGTAGAGCCGCTCTCGCCGGAGTTCACGCCCGCTTATCTTTACCAGGCAACACGACACCGCGCCAGAAAAATCAAAGAGTTGCTTATGGACAACCACATTGTGGTGGGAATCGGCAATATCTATGCGAATGAAGCTCTGTTCCGCGCCAAAATCAACCCTTTCAAAGCCGCGTCAAAGCTAACACGCCGCGACTGCGGCCAATTGGTTAACTCCGCTAAAACCGTGCTTGAACAAGCCATCGCTGCCGGCGGCACCACCATCGCCGACTATCGTCGTGTGGACGGTTCCGAAGGAAAATTCGTCAGCCAACTGTTGATCTACGGCCGGGCAGGACAAGCCTGTCCGCAATGCGCGTCTGTGATTATCCGAAAAAAATCCGGGGGACGCAGCTCCTATTACTGTCCTCTCTGCCAAAAATAATCCAAAATTTATACTACAAAAATCAGGGTGGACATGATTTGTCCACCCCCATGCTGTATCTTGACGAAAGAAC
>JAGYNC010000090.1 GCA_018400135.1 Victivallaceae bacterium | reverse complement strand
CACAGAAACAGAGCATGGACAATAACTGCGCGTTGATATTTCCACCAGGCAAGCATCAGATCAATATCGGCACACGAATTTTGGCGCTTGTAATGCAACATATCTCTTTTCTCCCATTGAAGCTTTTCAGGCATAATCCTATTGAACAGGCTTGTCCGGTTCAAATTCATCTCCAGTGCGTTGTACTCCTGGCCCAGAAGACATTGGTAGTTCCGAGTGGCACTGATTGGGCGTTTTCATAATGTCCATCCTGAAAAAGAAGGTTGACACTGCCATTATGCCGCAGGCTGAAGTATTGATGAACTTCGGACATCCAGGCTTGGTAGGCATCCGCCGCCTGTACGTTTCGGGACGGATTGCGCAGGGAAGTCCTTTTCCGCGTCGAATCATTTTGGGTGCCGACGGAAGTAAGCAACAGGAGGTTCGTCCAGCGATTCAAAGCAAAGTCGTAGCTTGCCGTCACGTTAATGGCGGGCCATTTGTGAACGCTGCTGCGGATTCTGGTTTCGGCCGGACATTCCATAACCTTCTGGTAGAGAAAAGAATTAGCTCCGCCCCGGTGGGTCGGAAAACCGCTGAAGTATCCGTCGTCGTAAAGCGAACCCGCCCACCCGCGGGTGCCTCTTATTGCCGCCAGAAAGGTATCATCATAATCCGTTTCGTAGCTGTTTATGACGCTCCCGAACTGTCGCATATTGTTCGCGCACGAAATCTGTTTGGCGACCGCTCTGGCTCTGCCCAACGCTGGCAGCAGCATTGCCGCCAGGATCGCTATGATTGATATCACGACGAGCAATTCAATGAGGGTGAAATCCTTGCACATCAACGACTTGCGGCTTTTTAGCGGTTGCATTTCAGTTGTCTCCTTTTTGCCGTTCCCGATGGTTTCGGGAAGTTCAGCGGTTCTTTTTTTCCTCTCCGCTTTTCTCCATGATTTTATGATTATTTACTATAAGTATACAACATATTTAGGTATATGTCTTTAGGTGAAACGGCTTTTTTTTTGCACAAACTGCGGTTTTTGGTATTTTGACTGTTGACGATCCTCTGTTTCCGCCATATCTTATTTTCATTGGCAACCCGATCCCGATTTCGATCCCGATTTCGATTTCGATTTGGATTTGGGTCACCCCAGCGACAATTTCAACAGCTTTTCAGTTTGAAAGGACGGAGGTAGACAGATGCAACGACTATTGAGACGTCAGACTGAATCGAGATCAGGTTTTACCGTCGAGCTTTTCGGCAGAATGACGGCTCCGGCCGGGTGGGAAGGCGAAACCCATCGGCACTCGTTCTGGGAATTGATCTACGTTAGAAACGGCGAGGGCGCGTTGTGTTTTTCCGACGCGCAAACCGCTTTCGGCAAAGGGGCGGTGTTTATTGTTCCTCCCCTGCTCAAGCACAGATTCCAGCACAATATTTCCGGCGGCAAGGCGGATCATCTCTATGTTGGTTTCATGGTGCTCGATAGTTGTCTTTCTTTGCTGCTGGAAAACAGCAGACTCCACTTTGAGGGACTAAGCGAGTTTAATGAGATTGATCACGGTTTCGGCAGAAACCTTGATACGTTCTGTAGAAATATCCGGGGAAATACGTTCAATTTTCATGACCTTCGCAAACGGTTCGAGGCGATGGCGCTGATTGGGCGTCTGGCCAATATTCTGGCCGGGATGAACGCGCCGCTATTGACCCGGATGCCGACCAGGCGCGCCGAACTCATTGTCGGTAAGGTGCTGGAGTTCATTGCTCATAATCTAGACCGGAATATTGATGTTTCGGAAATCGCGACCCTGCTGTATTTGTCGCCGCACTACCTGGGTGAAGTTTTCACCAGGGAAATCGGCGAATCGATAAAATCCTACCACAACCGCCTGCGAATGCAGCGGGCGGCTGATCTCTTGACCATCAACATCACCATGAACGTCTCTCAAATCTCCGATGCGCTCGGTTTCGAGAGTATTCATTATTTCTCGCGTCGCTTCAAACAGTTCTACAAAATATCTCCGTCACAGTATCGCGACTCGAAGCGGTAGTCCTCGGGTGTCGCTTCGACCCCACCCAAAGAGTGAGGCATTACATAAACGGCAACCTGTTTGCATCCACGGCATTGGGTTAATGGACAAATTTATTCTGCCACGCCCAAAGGCCCAACGCCGGATTACTGATGTAGAATACTTCTTCGCCATCCACAATATTCATCCCATCCTTCAGGGAGTCTGTCCGATAACGCCGTGAAATTTCATCAAGGTTGCCGTATTTAAAGCCAACACCTTCGATTTCGTTGCGTGAAACTTTCGGGCCCGGGCAGTAAGTAATCTTGAAACGCCCTTCAGACGAACCGTGGATCAAATGCGCCGCCGCGCTCAAGTTGTTTTTCAAGTCATCATGTTCTTCAACCGCCCGAAGGGTGGCCGGGGTTCCGCGATAGCCATATTTCCTGATTAGCCGGTCAATCTCCTTGTCCTCCCCAAACTCACGCAGTGCTGGCGCCAAAACAATCAGCTCTCCGTTATCTGCAAGGGCCATACGGGTGCGATACACTGCTTTATTGCCGAGCCAGGTGCTTTTGAACTCTTCCGGATCAAGATAGACGATAACCTTGGACAACTGCTGTTCGAGCAGTTCCAAATTGGTTTTCTGAGATAACGCACAACCTTTCAAAAAACACTCTTCGTCATCTCCTGCGAAAAACCCGCGCATTTCCATTTTTCCGGAGATTTGATTGCGGGCCATAACGGTCAACATATAGCAGACCGGCAGATCCCCGAGGAATTCTTTCACTCCGTAATTGAACAACCGCCGTACTGGAGAATCCGCCTGCCCCATGATGCGTTCCATATTGCAGGCAGCGCCGAGAAAGTGAGATTTGTTGATAATTTCCGCGCCACCAACGCCAACCAACAAGTTTTTGGTGTAATTGGCCATCCCTACCACTTCGTGCGGTACAATCTGGCCAATAGACAAAATCAGATCATATCCACGGAACAGAATCCGGTTGACGTCGACTCCCACCTCGTAGTCTACTTTACCGTTAGACCACTCGCGTAGCAATTCTCCGGGGACTACTCCCTTCCGAACCACATCGCGTCGCCAGTCGTGAACAACAAAAGCATCCAAGGGAATATCCGGACCAAACATGGCGCGAATCTCCTGAGTTGTCATTGGTGCGTGAGTACCGAGTGCGGGAATAATATCAACAAGTGCACGGCCGCGAAGCATTTCATAAACCATAGCGGTAATCGGCCCGGCATAAGAATTGAATCGGGTAAAATCCGGTGGGATCAACAGTACTTTGTTTAAATTTCCCCCGATTTTGCTCAACGTGCCTGCAACCATTTCTCTTAGATCTGCGTCAGGAATCGCCAGATCAACCCCACCTCGCTCCATCAGTATACTCATGTTTTTTATCCTTTCCGTTTATTTCAATAAATGAAGATTGGCCATTGAGATGCCACTCAACAACGCGCCGGTTATTCCCAGAAAACCCTGATCGGTTCCACACAGGAACAAATTCTGAACATCCGTCATTCCCTGCCTGTGCTTCACCGGTGATCCATAAACCGCCCCGTTTAATCTGTCGGTATAACGGCGAATTGTCAGCGGGGTAAAAACATCCAGCAAATTAACAGGAGAATCGAGTGCGCGCAAGCCGGAAACAGCACCGGCCTTGGCACAGATCGCTGCGGCGGCTCGTGATTTTTCCATAGCGTATTCGTCAATGGCAAGAGATTGCCATTTCGAGAAATTGGCAGCAACAGTAGCGCGAACCATGCGTGGCGGCAGATAATCGCCAGATTCAAGCTCGAAATTACCCGGCAGGCAAATAACCCCACTATCGAGACTGAAAAGTGATTCAGACGGATGATAGTCAAATTGTTCCTTATCACAAAAAAATGTAATTGTCGGCAAGTCTCTGAGATCAACATGCGGCTCCGGCTCGGTAATGGTTTCAACGAATGTCATTTTTCCCGGCGGGGTTTTGGTGGGTTGTCCGCTCAAAATTTCGGTTTCCGGCGCTCCGGCACAGGAGATAACGCGGGAACATTCAATTATTTCGTCATTTTGCGTTAACACCCCGATTGCTTTGTTTTTAGCAGTAATAATCTGTTTCACCGGCATATTTAATTTGAGGGTACCACCATGTTTGAGATATTTTTCCTCCAGCAGTTCAAGCAACCCCCTGATCCCTTGCGCCGGGCGGCAAAAACCTTCACGGTAGATACTTTTGAACATAATGGCAAATTGTGCGAAATTCATATCATCCGGCACGGCGCTGCCGTAATACATCAGAGGACAGAGCAGCATATCAATCAGGAGCGAATTTTTCAGGTAAAAACGTAATATTTTACGAGTTGATTCAAAGGTTATTTTCAAATCGGTTTCGTTAAATTTGCCGATAAAATCCACCAGCTTCCTGAAGCGGTCGATTTCTTCGGGAAAAGCAGCAGCAATTTCATCCTCCAGCATACTAAAATCATTATTGAAGCGAAGTGATTTTTCTGGAAAGCGAATCAGTGAATAACGTTGTCGACGCGGCGCCAATTGGTCGTAATCAATCTGGAGTTGTCGCAACAGCTTGGGCAGGGGCATATTTTTGGGGGCGTCGGATTCAACAAAATTGGTCATGGCGTGGAGACCCGATTCGAGCAACATCCCCTGGCGAAAGTAGTATGAATTCAAACCGCCGATGCGTGAATGACGTTCACAGATGCATACTTTGCGGTCGAATCTGGCAAGTCTAATGCCGGCTGCCAGTCCTGATAGACCGGCTCCGATAATAACACAATCGTACTTCATAAATCGTCAGTGTCTCCTTGCTAAACTCTATCCGGTTTGATCAGGCACCGGTGCCATTTAGAGGCAAAATAAAATTATAAACATCCTCAAAACTTCCCAGACCAGGAAAGTGTTGAAGATGTTTTTTTTCGAATCCGGGTTATGGGTTAAGCCTACCCTAAATATCTTTGAGTAACTTGTTTTCAGGCAGTCCGGTAATCTTCTCATCAATTGCTGCAAGACAGGAACCAACCTCGTTGAAATCCTTGGTCTCTGGAACAGGAAATACCTGTTTGCCGCAATGTTCTGTAGCATTAAGCACATATTGTATCGATAATTTTTCTACCGGCACAGCAGGTTGATAACAAACACTTTCGCTATTATCCTCATCCACAACTTTGCAAATGATGCCGGCACTTGCCAGCGTATACAGAATATCTCTGACCAATCGCACCGGAATACCGCATAAGCTGCCGATAGTGGTATCTGAAAGCGGTTCTTCCTGGCGCATAAAAGTTTTAACAATCAAAACAGCTACCTGCAACAACAAGTGTTTGCGCAAATGGTAACTAACTTCCAGCGCGTGGGGCTCAAATTCAGACGTTTCAATATTCTGATGCGCAAAAGAAATCTCCGCGCCGAACAATACCAACAACCAACTGAACTGCAACCAGATAAGAAACAGCGGCAGAACAGCGAAGCTGCCGTAAATAGTGTTGTATCTGGAAAAAATAACCATCTGCAACAAGATATAAATCATTTGCAAAAACTGAAAAGCGGTTCCGGCAATTACACCGCCAAGCAAAGCTGATTTGAACATTACCCGCGCATTGGGCATTACTTGGTAGATAAACGTGAAGAGGCCCCACGCAAGCACAAATGGAATCATTTTGATGGTAAACGTTGAAAAGCGATTACTCGCGAAATCAAACCAAGGCAAAAAATCTGAAATCCTGGAGAAGGCCGTGTGGATAAACACCGAAGCTCCTCCAACAATTACCAGCAGCAAAAAAAGCACCAGGAGTATAGATATGTAATCGCTGAACTTACGCCACAATGAACGGGATTGCCGGACACCCCAGATGTGATTAAAGGATTGTTCAATATTGCCGATAACCTTGATCACTGTCCAAAAGAGAATCAACAACCCGACCCCGGCAAGCATTCCTCCTTTGACTGATAACAGCATAGAGTCGGCAAATTCAAAAACCCGTTGAAGAACTTCCTGGTGATCCGAAAATCTCTCCATCAGATTGTTCTTAAGATTTTCCTCGTAACCGAACCCCTTGGCAATACCAAAAATCATGGCCGCCACCGGCACCAGAGAAAAAATGGAGTAGAAGGTTAACGCCGATGCTCGCAATGAGCAATTGTCGGCCACAAAACCCTGAACCGACAATATCAGTATTCTGGTTTCTTTAACCAGAAATGACTTCAGTGTTGATAATTCAGAGAGATCAAACCGCCAGATATCCTCGTTGAAAAATTTTCTCACGTCAAACTTTTTAACATTCATAGTTTATCTCCCGTTGTACACTCCATCCGGTATAAAAGCTAGCTTTTCAACCGGATAGAGTATAAATATCGGCCCCCTAAGATTCAAACTTTCGCTTAGCTCGCAACCGTTTTTGTTCAATTCCGCGAAAACGGTCTAATTTCTGGCACACCATTACTTTTGCTCTTTTAAAAACTGTTCGGGTTATTTCTAATCTGTATCCGCACTCATTAATGACCGCGTTATTGGCTCGGCCAAGCACTAATCAGCCGCAGCTGCGCCACACTAATATCTCAATTACAGGACGCACCAAAAACATAAGGCATTTTTTGTCATTTACTAATTAGTGCCTGAAAGAAAAAGGTATTTTTAGAATTTCATTTTTGTTGCGTGTAGAGAAATTGGCGCTTCCCGGTATTTGCCGACAACTCAAAAATCGGTGAAAGTTTCCAACAGTAACCTCGGCGACAATTATTTATCCTGCGGATTTCCGGCAATTCAACCAATGCCTGTTCCGGCGTTTTGTAGAGGATAAACCGTCCCGTTGGTTTTGGAAAATTGCGGGTTTCGCGGTAGATTTTTACAGCAGAAGATACTGCACGCGCAGTCACCACATCAAACTGCTCGCGCCATTCCGGCAAACGATTAAACTCTCTTGCCCGACCGGTAACGGTTTGGAGATTATCCAGTCTAAGCTGACTGGCCGCGTCACGAACAAAAACGGTTTTTTTTCTGATCGAATCCATGGCAGTAACGCGCAGCCGGGGATAGGCAGCGGCAAGCACCAGCGAAGGAAATCCGGCGCCACAGCCAATATCGGCAACCGACAGTTGTTGTTCAGCCAAGGCGGGAAAGTAAATGGCAATAGAGATTGAGTCGGCAATGTGTTTCAGCATAAAATCTTCAGGCGACCGTATCGCGGTAAGATTGCATTGTTGATTGGCATTAGACAACAGCACAAAGAGCCGACGACATTTTTCCAGAAACGCCTCTGTATCCTCGATGCGGCACAACCGACAAAATTCGGTTATGTCTGGAAATATAGCATCAGGTGTCATAGTTTTAAGCATGGCTTCATTTGTTATAAATCGACAACGATGGAGACTCATTTTAGCGTTGCTATTTTGTTTATCGACAGCGCAGCCTGGAACCACCGCACAACGCGAGAGAAAGGATGCGTCAAAAATCTCCGCGTCGTACGAAACTCAGGATAATCTGCCTGAAACGGCATGAACAATGCCTACGGTTAAACAGTACAGAGCAAACACCGCCAAAAAGAGTTGTAATGCCACTTTCCACCTCCAGTCAACCGCCATTTGTCGGATTAAATCCCGGAGCAGATAAGGCTTGGCAGCTAAAAACAATCCACCGATTCCGAAAGACCAGCACATAACTGCAAAAAGTTGTGAAGCGGGGGTATGAAAAGTAAATGAGGCATGAAGGTAATAATAGGCCGACAAAATCAGCAACCCGCCGAGCGCACGGGCAAACAGATAATCAAGAAAAAAATAACCAATACCCGCAAACGCTATCGCCAGCGGTAACAGCCATGGGCGCATCCAATCCCAGACAATCGGCTGGGCGTGTGGGATGCACCACAAAAGGCAGAGCAGTCCAAGAATAACGCCCCATTGCGGGTTACGCGCCAAAGCTTGCCTGGAGGGCAAATTCTGCGGATTCAGCAACGACACCCATAACGTTGCACCGATCGTTATCAACGCGCCAAGCCAGAGAGAAACAACATATATGCTAAATTCAGTCATCGCCTACCCACATGTTTAGTCGACCTACTTTCGGCAGAGCCGGAGGTTTGTAATTATGAACCGTTCGAAGCGGTTTTGAAATTTTGTCGTTATTTATTTAACCGAAACAAGTCGCCTTGTTATAACTTTTTGTCGTTATCGATACCCGGATATTTTGATGACGAACACGATCTCCATTCCGTTATTATTCCGCTGACAACGAGACAACACAAGCTTCATTTTGCTGTTTCACACGCTATTCAGAGCGGCCAGTCGGCGCTCATTATCGATCGTGATAATTTGATCCAACAACAAATCCAGGCTCCCTTCCATTAATGTCGGAAGATCATAAAGTGTAATATTATAGCGATGGTCTGTTACCCGATTCTGAGGATAATTATAGGTGCGGATACGTTCACTGCGGTCGCCGGTGCCAACCTGCGCGCGTTTGTCGGCTGCCTGTTTGGCCGCCTCCTCCCGTTGTTTTGCCTCAAGCAAGCGGGAGCGCAAGATGCGCAACGCAATTTCTTTGTTGCGATGCTGGGATTTCTCCTGTTGGCTGGCAACTGACAGCCCGGTCGGCAGGTGGGTTACCCGCACTGCGGAATCGGTAGTGTTGACGCATTGTCCGCCGGGCCCGGAAGAACGAAAAACGTCGAACCGCAAATCCTCCTGATTGATAGCAATATCCACTTCCTCTGCCTCCGGTGTAACCGCTACAGTCACGGTTGAGGTATGGATACGTCCACCGGATTCAGTGGCCGGGATACGTTGAACGCGATGGACTCCGCTTTCGTATTTCATTCTGGAATAGACATCATCTCCCGCCAACGAAAATGCCACGTTCTTGATACCGCCGAGATCGCTGGCGGTTAAATCAAGCAGTTCTAATTTCCAGCTTTTGGCTTCGGCATAGCGTTCATAAAGGCGAAAAAGGTCGCTGACAAACAGCGCCGATTCGTCGCCGCCAGCGGCGGGCCGAATTTCGATGATGATATCGCGGGTATCGTTGGGATCAGGTGGCAACAGCGCCTGCTTGACTTTCGCTTCGAGTTTTGCGGTTTCCTGCTCCAGCATTGCAATATCAGCGCTCACCATTTCCCGAAGTTCAGCATCCTCTTCTTCCTCGATCAGCTGATAGTTATTCTGAAGCTCAACAAGCAGTTTTTCCCAGCGTTCGTTGGTGGAAAAAAAAGCAGAAAGCCGCCGATGCTCCCGCGAAACCTGTCGCGATTCCACGGGATTGGCATAAATAGTGGGATCGGCCAGCTTCGTTTCCAGCTCAATGAGCCTGGATCGCATATGGCCGACACGTTCCTGAATGTCTTGTGGTGTCATAGTCTTAAGGCAGGCTTTACCCACAACCCAAACCCAAAATCAAACCTGCCTGACGCAGGAAACAGCGCGGACAGGAGCACAAAATTTAAACAGACACAAAATACTGAATGTTTAAAACATTTACAACTTTTAAATTTATTTCTGGTTTCGGATTGTGAATTTTAATTTTCAGACTTAACCTGATAACGTTGACGAAAGCGCTCTACCCGCCCCGCAGTATCAACAAATTTTTGTTTGCCGGTAAAAAACGGATGGCATTTCGCGCAAATACCGACTTTTGCCTCCGAATTGGTGGATTTTGTTTCCCAAACCTGACCACAAGCACAAATCACTTTTGCTTTGTCATATTTTGGATGAATATCTTTTTTCATGTTGCCTACCTTATGTTGCTCATTTGCGCCGTATCGACAGTTGCGGTTAAAAAACATAAATATAACGCCGGTTTATTCAAATTCAACTAGTTTTTGCGGCGGCGTTTTTCTAACAACAAATTTGTGGTAACCCCCTCACTCTTTCCTTTGGTTCGGGGTCAATACTACA
>JAGYNC010000009.1 GCA_018400135.1 Victivallaceae bacterium | reverse complement strand
GTGGATATCGCCCTCGCCTGCTTTCGCCCGAAAATCCGCAGAGTAAAGAACAGAGAGTAAGAATGAAAAATGCAGAATTAAGAATGAAAAATCAGGGGGAATAAGAAGAGGGGATTTTTTAACCACTAATCTGCACTAATGGGACACTAATGGAGAGGGTGAAGGGTGAAGGGTGAAGGGTGAAGAGAGGGGATTTTTTAACCA
This sequence comes from Victivallaceae bacterium, assembly GCA_018400135.1. GTDB lineage: Bacteria > Verrucomicrobiota > Lentisphaeria > Victivallales > Victivallaceae > M55B135. Next base: position 27,513 of record JAGYNC010000009.1, on the reverse strand, counting down.
CTAATCTGCACTAATTGAACACTAATGGAGAGAGTGAAGGGTGAAGGGTGGGGGGAGGAGAGAAGAACCAGTGAGACTCCCCGCGGCAAGCCGCGGGGCATCTTGTGCGCAGCTTTCACCTTTCGCGCAGCTTCAGGTTTAGCTGCGTAGGCCCTTGCTCGATGTCTCTATGATTTTGTATGTATTTCTCGATTATTTCACTCGTCATTCTGTCTCCAACTGTTCGGGCGAAGTACCCGTCGTTCCACACTTCGCCAGACCACAGACGTCGCCGCAACCACGGGAACTCACGGAACAGCTCTCGCGCAGTAATGCTTTTCATAATTCTCACGACCTCTCCTATAGACCTTTTAGGTGGGAACGACAACATCACATGAACATGATCCGACGCCACCTCAAGCTCGATAAGATCGAAGTCGTAGTTTTCACATATTTCACGAAAAAGCTGTTCCGCCCGTTCCCTTACTTCGTCACTACTGAACACATCGCGACGGCGCTTCGGACACCACACAAGATGGTATCGCGTCTCATAAACAGAATGACTCGTTCGCTTAAGTACCATGCCTTACTTTAGTTCCCGAAACACGCAAGGGCAAATTCGGGAAAGGGGAGACTTCCAGCCTCCCCTTACAATCCCCTCCGGCAAGGCATGCTTTCATCCCACGCGGCAAGCCGCGGGGGATTCAGCAAAGGGTTTCGCTAATTGCCCTCTGCCGGAAGTATAAAATAAATTTCTATCCGCTGATTACTATTTCTCCTTCAACTTGGAAAAACGTTTTTCCTGACAAAAAGGTTCCTTTGCAGGGAATGACGACGGAACAAAAAGCTATGAAGGAGTGCCTTAGCAGTAAGGTATTGCCAAAACCAGAAAAACAAAAATCTGGAGCAGACCGACCGGAAAACTGGCAGGTTACAGAAAAACAAAAAAAACAAATTGAGGAATTGCAGAAACGCAATTTTAAATTGCAGCAGGCATATCAGTGGGGCGGAGAACCGGAAAGGAAGCATACGAAAAACATTTTCAATGATGAAGTACTGATTTGTGATCTGCTATGTTTTCATCATCCTCTGGTACTTGAAGCATTAAAGAAAAAAATTAAAGCATATATGGAATATGAGGGAATTGCGGGAATTGCGTTTGACGCTATAGGCTACCAGAATTACTATGATTGCAAATGCCCCGCAAGCCTGAAACTTTACAAGGAATACTGTGAAAAAAATAAGCTGAAGCCAACTCCAAAAGCATGGAAAGAATTTTCTTTTAAAACATTAATTGATTTCAATAACGCACTGGTGGACTATGTTCATCAGCTTAATCCTCAGGCAAAAACTTTCAATCATATCTGGCCGGTATATCTTCCGGAGCCGCTTTACGGCAATCGCCTGAAAATGGATTTTTGCGGTCAAACTGCGGCCTGGTATTTTTACTGGGATCCTTTACGCATAGAGCAATATTCCAGAAAAATTTCTGTCAGCCAGAAAAAATATTGGCCGAATGCTAATGGGGTAGCTTTTATTGGCTATTTTGACCCGATGAAACATGATATGCAGTTTCCGTATAAATCTCCAGCAAAAGTGGAAAGCGAACTGCGAGCTATTCTTAAAGGCGGCTCAAGGATGTTGATGGTGTGTGGGTTGGCTGATGTCCTTAACAACCAGGATATTGCCGCGGTATTCAAAAAATTCATGAAGGTAAACAATAAAAAGGATTTAAAACAATGAAAATTACGGACATTAAAGTTTTTGTAACTGATGCGTTTCGCACTAACTGGACTTTTGTCAAATTAGAGACAGATGAAGGGCTTTACGGTTATGGTGAAGCGTCATTAGGCACTCAAGAAATGGCGCTTAGTGGGTGCATAGAGGATATTAAGCGACTGATAATAGGCAGAAATCCTTTAGAGATAGAAAAAATGTGCTTTGAAATATATCGCGATATTTACTGGAAAGGCGGTCCGGTATTGATGTCCGCGATTAGCGGCATTGAAATGGCGATGTGGGACATTGCCGGAAAAAATTTCAACTGTCCGGTTTACGCGCTTCTCGGCGGGAAAATGCGGGACCGCGTCAGGATGTACGCCAATGCCTGGTTTAGCGGCGTTAAAACGCCGGAAGAGTTTGCCACTAAGGCAAAAGAAACTGTATCGCTCGGCGTTACCGCCATGAAATGGGACCCGTTCGGCAAGGCACATCTGACCATTTCCAATGCAGAGTTGGGACAGGCGGTGAATATCGTTGGCGCAGTGCGCGAAGCGGTCGGACCTCATGTCGATTTGCTGATCGAATGCCATGGTCGTTTCAATCCTTACACAGCTTTGCGTATTGCCCACGAGCTGGCGGAATTCAAGCCGATGCTGCTGGAGGAGCCATGCCCGCCTGACAATTTCGCGGCGATGACGGAAGTGCGTGGTCGTTCACCAATTCCGATTTCCGGTGGAGAACGAGTCTACGGCAAATTCGATTTCAGCAGGTATTTGGAAATGAAGGCAGTGGACATTGCCCAGCCGGATATCTTCCACACCGGTGGCATCATGGAGTCGAAAAAGATCGCCGCAATGGCGGAAGCGAAGCACATTCCGGTGTCGTTCCACAATCCGAGCGGGCCGATTTCCAATGCGGCAATCCTACAACTGGCAGCCTGCGTCCCGAACTTTCTGATCCATGAAATAATGCTGACCGACGGAGCCTTCCGCAAAAACATTTCCGACGAGGAAGTCATCTATGAAGATGGGTATATTATTATCAGCGACAAGCCCGGACTTGGAATTGAGATCAACGAGGACGAACTGGAAAAACATCCCTATTATCCGCGCAATCTGCGTCATTACACCGGAGACTTGACGGACATTCGCCCCAAGGGCGACAGCGTTTATTATTTCAAGGGGCTTTGATAAGTGAACACATTTTCAATAATAGAGAAAGAGCGTTTTATCGCTTTGGCGCGGCATGTCGAAGTTGAGATGATTGGAGACCTGGCAGACGCGCTGATTGACGGCGGGATTCGTATTCTGGAGATTACGTTTGATCCCGGCTCTCCGGATACTTTGCGCCAAACAGCCAAGGCCATAGAGACTGCCGCGACAAAAGGAATATTAATTGGAGCGGGAACCGTTTTTACGGAAGAGGCTGTAAATGCGGCATATTCCGCAGGCGCTCAATTTATCGTTTCACCTAATACGGATGAACGGGTGATCAATAGAACAAAAGCACTGGGCATGCTGTCAATTCCCGGCGCATACACGCCGAATGAAATCGTTAACGCCTGGAAACTTGGCGCGGATATCGTGAAAATATTTCCGGTACTGCCTCACCAACTGGATTACGTTAAGGTGTTGACTTCTCCCCTATCACACATCGATTTCATGATAACGGGAGGAGTCAACCCTGAAAACATCGCCGATTTCCTGGCGACCGGCGCCATCGCCGTCGCGGCCGGCGCAACGCTTGTCAAGCCTGACTTGGTTAAAAGTAGGAATTGGCACGAAATAACCATACTGGCCCGAAAACATTTGGAAGCAATAGAAAAAAGGAGCGATAGATAATGTCCGAGAGCTTGAAGAATAAAAACGTCCTGGTTACCGGCGCATCGCAAGGGCTGGGTGCCGTCATCGCAAAGGTGTTTGCTACAGCGGGATGTCATGTCTATGTCAACTGCGCCCGTGGCGTCGAAAACGCCCAAACGGTTGTGGATGAAATCGTTGCGAGCGGAGGTAGCGCGGAATTCTTCCAATGTGATATTTCCGACGAGCAGGATATCTCGCTTAAATTCCAATCGTTGAAATCAATTGATATCCTAGTCAACAATGCGCGGATCAACCCGTACAGCCGCCCCCCGGGCAGCAGCGAAGCGGAATGGTTCGCTCAAGTGTTCAAGGTGAATCTGACCGGCCCGCACCTTGTAACCCTGGCTCTGATCGAGGGAATGAAAAAACGACACTGGGGAAGGATCATTAACATCTCCTCAATCCAGGGACACATTCCTGTTCCCAGGCACATGATACCCTATGGCGTGGCCAAAGCCGGATTAAATGAACTGACCCGTTGTTTTGCGCTTGAGGCTGCTCCATATAATGTTACCGTGAATACAGTTTCTCCGGGAATGATTGTAACTGAAAATATCAGTAAAAATCTGACTTCTGATGAAATAGAAGAACGCAATCAGCGGATACCTCTACACCGCGGAGCAACTCCGGAAGAAATTGCCGAAGCCGTGCTTTTTGTCGCCGAATGCGGCTATATGACCGGCGAGATAGTCAATGTCAACGGAGGGTTATGGATGACTCCATAAAATATTGGCAGGCGGGGTCTGTGCAGGCGGGGTCAGATTTTCCACGAAAAGTCAAGGTTGTTTCTGAAAAAACTGCAAAAAAGTCCCCTCCGCCTCAAATAGTTTGAGAAAAAATGATGGTCTTTTCCTCTTTTAAAAGATAATTGTTTTTACCACTTTAAAATACGGGACTAGTGAAGTATGGTAAACCAGTGTTTCCCGTTAACCGGAATTTAATCCGGAAATTTTTTACCAATCACAAAATTTGAGACAATGAAAATTAAGAAAATCATTACCATCGGACATATGGATGATGGATTACGGGGTGCCCAATTGACCCGACATATGAATGGAAATGAAAGAATATCATTTTTAGAAGAACTGCGGCAAGAAACGGCAAAGGTGTTTCATTATGAATACCCACGAAGACTTCGAAGAATTTTTAAGGTTATTGAGAGAAACAAACGTTGAATACGTCATTGTCGGCGGATATGCCGTAGCTTTTCACGGGTATGTGAGAGTAACCAAAGACCTTGATATTTTTTTCCGCAACTCCACAGATAACATTTGCAGGCTCAAGCAGGCACTCAATAAATTTGGTTTTTCTACTGACAACCTCGTAGATGTAGCTTTCTCGGAGGAAGGCAAAATTATAAGGATGGGCGCATCTCCCGTCATGATTGAATTGATTAATGCCGTTAGCGGACTCTCGTTTGATGATATATGGAAAAACAGGGTAACCGGAGAGTATGGAGCGGTCACTGTCTTTTACATTTCAATAAAAGATCTTCTGATCAATAAACATGCGTCTGGATGTCCTCAGGATATCGCGGATTGTGAAGAACTTCAAAGCCTTCTTGGCGAGTAATCCCAACGTAACAACCACTCGCAGAGGAAAAAGGGCAGGCGGGAGGCAGCGGCAGGCGGGGGGCAGGCGGGGTCAATCTTTAGTTTTTGTGTTTTCGTGCAGCATCTTGTACTAAATCCGGAATTTAAAAAAGCATGGGAAGAATCGAAAGAAGAATTTGCTATTCTCGATGCCATGATTAAAGCCCGTAAGCGCTCCAAACTTACCCAGGCGCAAGTAGCGCGACGCATGGGAACAACACCGTCCGCGGTCAGCAGAATGCTGGGGAATAAACACCATCCGCGTCTTGACCCGGTCGCGGCATTCATTCATGCGAATGGCTTCAGAATCAAAAAACTGGTTATTGAACCGGTTAAAAACGTATGAGCGAGGCGACAATTCCGCACGAAGTTGCGGCAATGGGTAGCAGGGGGTAGGCTGGTGTGTCCGCTTCCGCATCGGCGCGGACTCGCCTCCCGAATGGTGTACCACGCAGGCAAGCAGCTACGGGAGGTTTTGCAACTGGCGCTTTACCCAAGTATTCTTATTCCAACAACCACTCCAATACATTTTTCTTCAGAATCCCCTCATAGTCCGCTGTTCCGAACACTTCGTCCAGCGTCAGTAAAATCTTGGGGTAGTTATCCGTAATGCGTTTTAACGGCGCAAGCTCCCGCTTCAGGGTTTCACCGTCCAATGTGCTGGCCGCTACCTGAAAATACCGGATACTATCCGTGCCGGGAGCGACAAAATCCACTTCCCCGTCGTCTAATTGTCCCACATACACGTTATATCCGCGACGCTTAAGTTCCAAAAACACGATATTTTCCAGCAAATGCCCCGTATCGGATTCCTGACCGCGCACCAGCATATTGCGCAGCCCTACGTCCACTGTATAGTATTTGCTCTGTGTCGTCAGAAACTGTCTGCCCTTGATGTTGTAGCGGCTTGCTTCATAGAGCATCAGGCTGTCCGTCAAGCCGCGAATATATTTGTCCACCGTTTTCTGGTCGACTCCCTTGCCTTGCGACTTTAAGGTGTCAGCAATTTTCCTGGGTGATACCCGGCTACCGATGTTATGCAAAAGAAATTTTGTAACATTTTCCAGACTGTTGACATCCGGTATTTTCAAACGGGCGACAATATCCTTCAGCAATACGGTATGATAGATGTCGCGCAGATATTCTTTCGCCTCGCGCTTTCGCTCCGCAAATTGGGCCGTATATGGAAACGAGCCGATTTCCAGATATAAATTGAACTTTTTCGCCTTGCTGAGACGCTGTGCGTCTTCCGGCAGCCCGGAGCAGAATTCCTTGAAGCTAAGCGGAAGCATTTTCAGTTCCACATAGCGGCCGGAAAGTAATGTTGCCAATTCGCCGGACATAAAATAGGCGTTGGAACCCGTGATATATACATCGCAGTTTGGCTTGAGAAACAGGCTGTCTACCACCTTTTCAAACTGCGCAACATGCTGTATCTCATCCAGAAAGATATAATTCATCTTGTCCGGCATGAGCAACGGAATGATATGGTCATACAAAGTGCGATAGTTCGTCAGATGCTCCAACGCGATGTCCTCAAAATTAAGTGCGTGGATTTGCCCGACATCCACGCCGTCCTTCAACAGATAATCGCGGTAGATTTCAAAAAGTGTGGATTTGCCGCAACGCCGGACACCAGACACCACTTTGATGATACTCTGTTCACGCCACCTTAACAGCCAATCCAAATCTTCCTTTCGTTCTATGCGTTCCATAAATGCACCTTTATAAATTATAAATGACAACATATTGTATCTTTATCCATATGTCAAGTATTTTAAGGAAGATATTCCTTAAATATTGGCCTGCGAGTAATCGCTCACTCTTTGGGTGGGGTCGAGTGGGGTCGAGGCTACGACCGTCTGACGACAATTAGAAATTCCTTTGGCGACAATTATAGAAAAAAGTTTCCTGAGCGTTTGAAAAAGGTAGCTTGGATGCCGGTTTGCAAAAAAGTTTTCCGCTGTAAGATATAAAAAAAGTGTAGTGCCAGCCAACTACTTAAGTCGTTGATTATCAACATGTCAATTTTTTTAGTGCGAAAGATGGGTTAGTTGTGCATCCCGGCGGGCATACCAAAAAAAAAGGCGCACCTTTCGGTGCGCCCGTAAATGGACTCGATAGTGACTCGAGCGGACAAATTACATCATGCCGCCCATGCCACCCATACCGCCCATGCCACCCATGCCGCCGCCAGCAGGCATTGCGGGGGCTTTGTCTTCTTCCGGAATGTCTGCTACCAAACATTCTGTGGTCAGCAACAGTCCGGCAATGGAAGATGCGTTTTGCAACGCTGTACGGGTAACTTTAGTCGGGTCAATAATGCCGCATTTGAGCATATCAACATACTGCCCGGTTGCCACGTCGAAGCCTTCAGAATCCTTCATTCCGGCAACTTTCTGTACCACAACGCTGCCTTCGTAACCGCCGTTGGCTGCGAGATAGCGCAACGGTTCTTCGATGGCACGTTCGACAATGTTACCACCAATGGCTTCATCGCCGACGAGTTTCAGTTTTTTGAGGGCTTTTGATGTGCGCAACAAAGCAACGCCGCCGCCAGGAACGATACCTTCTTCTACTGCGGCTCGAGTTGCGTGCAGAGCATCCTCAACGCGGGCTTTCTTTTCTTTCATTTCGGTTTCAGTAGCAGCTCCAACGTTGATGACAGCTACGCCGCCGGCGAGCTTAGCCAGACGTTCTTGAAGCTTTTCGCGGTCATAATCGGAGGTTGTTTCTTCGATTTCGCGGCGAATCTGATTGACACGACCGATTATTGCGCTTTGTGAACCGGCTCCTTCAACGATAGTAGTATTTTCTTTGTCAATGGTAACGCGTTTGGCTTTGCCAAGCTGACTTACGGTAACGTTTTCGAGTTTGAGACCGAGGTCTTCGGTAATGCAGGTGCCGCCGGTAAGGGTAGCAATGTCCTGCAACATGGCCTTGCGGCGATCACCAAATCCCGGAGCTTTAACCGCACAGACATTCAAGGTGCCACGCATTTTGTTGATGACCAGCGTTGCCAGTGCTTCGCCTTCAACATCCTCAGCAATGATCAGGAAAGGTTTGCCTTCCTTGGCTACGGCCTGGAGTAATGGCAACATATCGTTGAGGTTAGTGATTTTCTTTTCATGAATGAGGATATAGCAGTCTTCCATTGTGGCTTCCATACTTTCAGTATCGGTGGCGAAATATGGGGAGAGGTAGCCCTTGTCAAACTGCATGCCCTCAACAACGTCAAGCGTCGTTTCAATGGTCTTTGCTTCTTCAACAGTAATCGTGCCGTCTTTGCCGACCTTATCCATGGCATCGGCGATAATTTCCCCAATCGTGGAGTCCCCGTTCGCGGAAATCATAGCAACCTGAGCAACCTGTTCACGTCCACTGACATTCTTGCTCATGGTAGCGAGTTCACTGACCATGGATGCAACGGCTTTATCAATACCACGTTTGAGTTCCATCGGGTTGGCGCCGGCGGTAACATTTTTTAATCCTTGACGGAAAATTGCTTCGGCCAAGACGGTTGCAGTAGTGGTGCCATCTCCGGCAATATCGGAAGTTTTGCTGGCCACTTCCTTCACCATCTGTGCGCCCATATTGGCATAAGGACATTTCAATTCAACCTCTTTGGCCACAGTAACACCGTCTTTGGTGACGGTTGGTGAACCGAATTTTTTGTCGATTACCACATTGCGGCCTTTCGGGCCGAGAGTGGTTTTAACCGCCCTGCTGAGTTGAGCAACGCCGTCAAGAATATTGCGGCGTGCTTCGTCTCCGAATATAAGCTGTTTTGCCATCGTTATTTATCTCCTTTGTTATTGATTTGGATAGATATTCAAGCAGTTACTGCCAGAATGTCGTCCATGCTGACTATTTTATACTCTTTGTCATCGTACTTGACTTCGGTTCCGCCGTACTTACTGGTCAGCACGTGATCGCCGACTTTAACATCGAACGGGACCTTTTTGCCGTTATCATCGGTTTTACCGGTGCCCAAAGCAACCACAACGTATTCTTGCGGTTTTTCTTTGGCGCTGTCAGGAATTACGATGCCACCTTTTACCTGTTCTGCAACATCCATTTGTTCGAGCAGAACACGATCTCCGAGGGGTTTTACTTTGACCTTCGTCATTTTTTGGGACTCCTTTGTTGTTAAAGGTTTTTTGTTATTGTTATATTGTTTTTGAGGTTATTCAAAAATCAGGATTAACCCATTTTGAATTTACCCCTACTACATAAACCGGACGGATCCCATAAGGTAATCCGGCCGATGTATCCCATGATAATTATTTATCGTCGTCAACTATTTCGGCGTCAACGATGTTATCATCGTCTTTTTTTCCGGAATCAGCCTGCGTGTTTTCATTCGGTGTTTGCGGTTGACTTCCGGCTTCGCCTCCAGCCTGTCCAGCCTGTTGCTGCTGTTGATAAATTTCCTGACCAAACTTCATCAAGTGCTGTTCAATATCCTGCATAGTCGTCTTCATGCCCTCGATATCATCAGCTTCGATTTGCTTTTTCAGTTTGGCGATCCCGTCTTCAACCGGTTGTTTTATTTCTGACGGAATTTTATCACCGTGTTCTTTCAATTGATTTTCTGTCTGATAGACCATAGAGTCGGCTTTGTTTTTGACTTCAATCTTTTCTTTTGCCGCTTTGTCCTCGTCAGCATGCGCCTTGGCCTCATTAACCATTTTCTCAATTTCTTGTTCACTCAAACCGGAGTTAGCGGTAATGGTAATTTTCTGTTCTTTACCGGTTCCGATATCTTTGGCGGTTACGTGGAGAATGCCGTTGGCATCAATATCGAAAGTTACTTCAATTTGGGGAATCCCACGCGGAGCAGGCGGAATACCGTCCAAACGGAACCTTCCGATAGTTTTATTGTCGCGTGCCATTTCCCGTTCGCCCTGAAGTACGTGAACGTCAACAGATGGTTGATTATCTGCAGCAGTACTGAAGGTTTCACTTTTACGCGTGGGAATAGTAGTATTGCGATCGATTAACCGTGTGAATACGCCACCGAGAGTTTCGATCCCCAAGGATAGCGGAGTAACATCAAGCAGCACAACGTCTTCGACTTGACCGCCAAGTACACCTCCCTGAATAGCCGCACCACTGGCAACAACTTCATCGGGATTGACGCCCTTGTGTGGATCTTTATTGAAAATTTGCTTTGCTTTTTCCTGAGCTTTCGGCATACGAGTCATGCCGCCAACCATGATGACCTCTTTTATTTCAGACGCGGTAACGCCGGCATCCTTGAGACAATTGTTACATGGCGCAACAGTTCGCTCCAGAAGTTTGTCGCAAAGTTGTTCCAGTTGGGCACGGGATAATGACATGTTCAAGTGGATCGGGCCATCCTGATTCATGGTAATAAATGGCAGATTGATGTCAGTGCTCATGCTTGAAGAGAGTTCACATTTGGCTTTTTCGGCAGCTTCTTTGAGGCGTTGTAACGCTTGTGAATCTTTGCGAAGATCCACACCGTTTTCTTTTTTGAATGTATCTGCCAGATAATCAATAATGACCTGGTCAAAATCATCGCCACCCAAGTGAGTGTCTCCGTTGGTGGCTTTTACTTCAAATACGCCGTCACCGATTTCCAGTGTAGAAATATCAAAAGTCCCACCACCAAGGTCGTAGACGGCAACAATTTCTTCTGATTTCTTGTCTAATCCGTATGCCAGCGAGGCGGCGGTAGGTTCATTTATAATGCGTAAAACATCGAGCCCGGCAATTTTGCCGGCATCCTTGGTCGCCTGCCTTTGACTATCGTTAAAATATGCCGGTACAGTAATCACCGCCTGTTTGATATCCTCCCCGAGGAAGGATTCCGCGTCACTTTTCAATTTTTGAAGAATCATTGCGGAGACTTCCGGCGGAGAATATGTATTGTCCCCAACTTTTATGTGAGCATCGCCATTTTTGGCTTCTACTACTTCGTATGGCACCAAGTGGCGTTCTTCACCTACTTCCGAATACTTGCGCCCCATAAAGCGCTTGACTGAAAAAATTGTATTATTGGGATTAGTTACTCCTTGACGTTTGGCGGTCTGACCGACCAGGCGCTCACCGTTTTTGGTAAAAGCGACAATTGAGGGAGTCGTCCGATTGCCCTCCGCGTTAGGAATAACTTTTGCTTCGCCATGCTCCATAACAGCCATACAGCTGTTGGTTGTTCCCAGATCTATTCCAAGAATTTTACCCATTATTCATCTCCACTTTATTTGCGATTTGTCTTTTATCAACAATGAAACAGAATACACAATGTTGGCGCAACTGTCATTTTGTGTGTGGTTATGATTCCACAACAAGCCATCATGCCAAAACTAACTAGCAATATACATGCCAATATATTATTTAAATCATTTTATATAAATGCTAAATATTTTGTTTGCATGAACGTGACACCTTTTGACACACTCAGAACAGATAGTGCGACATATTGTCTCAGTCGATATGATAGCTATCGTAATGCAATGCAATCCTTGAATATGCAAAAAAGTTAAGGCTGTAACAACTAGAACATTTTCGAGCACGATCTATTCTGTAGTCGAATCTTGTTCCGGGTTTAGAATCCAGGGACTTTGCCAGATGAAATCTCCAAACTGGTCGCCGTAAATACTGCCTACATCAAATCCGAGGAACAAAATATCGGGGACTCCACCGAATGCCCGCATTCCCGTAAGGCCGACGCCTTCAACTGCTCCACCGATAAAACCCCAGAACGGCACTTCTGAATTGCGGTAAAGCGTACAACGAAAAACTTCCAACCAACAGGTGGAAAGATTCACAACGCCACGTCCCATATTATAGAAATTATTATTGCTCTCGTATTTAGTAGGTTCAACACACGGATTGGATGGTTCGGTTGCATTTTGGCCCGCCATAACATTAATGTTGAAAGCCATTACCAGCCCCATTACCCAAACCGATTTCCGCACGGAAAAAAATTTCATAGTCGTCATTTCCTTGTTGTCTTTTTTATATTTCTAACTTGTTATACTCTATCAAGTTAAATTTTCAACCTGATATAGTGGATCGGGTTCAATACTACAGAGCACAAATCGTTCCTCCTCGGGTGTCGTAGCCTCGACCGCCCAAAGAGTGAGGCATACAACAAAGACACTAAGCGAAAAAACGCATGGCCAGCATAATTGTTAGCGTCAATGTCAGTGTTGAGGCTAAATAAACCCAGAATAGCAATGTTGACAATCCTTGTTGCATTTCCGGACAAACCAATGAAGCTATCACCGCTAAATTGTTGGCGGGTGGCACGCCAGCCTCCACAATCAATACCAATGCCGCAATTAAATTCGCCGGGAAGATGCCAAAATAACGCAACATCAACACGTATCCCGTAGCCAACACCGGAAATATTATCAATTTAACCAGAATTACCGAAAAAATGGTTCGTCGATTTACTACACCTCTGACGGGACCTGCGGAAAGGCCACCGCCAAGAACAATCAACGCACATGGCACTGTTGCCATGGCGATCGTGGAAATCGCCCGAAAAAGCGGGTTTAAGACCCCGCCGGAAGAACAAAACCAGGATTTTAACGGCGGCGTCAAACCAACAACGATACCCAAAAACATCGCAATCACGGGAGGGGTAAAGATTTTTCGCAATGAGAGTTCAGAAAACTTGCGTCCGGCAATAATTGAAAAACCCAAAGTCCATAACATTGGAGAAGAGGCAAGCAAATAAACCGAGATGAACGCCACCGCCTGATCCCCGGCGACGGGATTGGATGAAAACTCCGGAAATATCGCAGTGGCTGTCAACAACAGTGGTATCGGCAGATAACCTGAATTGCCAAAACCAATCGCTGCAACTATGCCATTGGCGATCACCTGCCTGGGACGACACAATCGCACAAGAAGTTTTCCCAGTAAAGTTCCGGTCGCAATAAAAACCACACAGGAAACGGGAAATATCCAGTACTCCGAAAGTTGTGCCCAGGATACCGATTCAGCCACCTTGGAGAACAACAAACACGGCAGAAAAAGCGAAAAAACCAATCTGCTTAAAGTGTTCATTGCATTGCGCGGCAATATCTCTTTGCGCACCAGCCAGGCCCCGGCCAACGCAATAATAAATACGGAACCAACGGCGCTGCCGGCATACCAAAAAAGCTCTAAAAAATTCTTCATTTTTCCTTCATCAATTTATTAACCGCGCAGCTTATTTTTGCTTCCAGCTTTGTGCGGTCGATTTCGTCGCTGTAAACCTGCAACGCCAGACGCCTGTATTTCAAAGCCTTATCACATTTACCAACGGCGCTGAAAATATCTCCGGCATGATCAGCAATAACCGCGTGAGGATAGCAACCAGCATGTGTCAGTGCTTTTTTAATGTATTTCTCCGCTCCGATAAAATCATTTTTTTTAAAAAGTATCCAAGCCATAGTATCGAGGTATTCCGCATTATCCGGCGCCTTAGATAACGCGGCAGTAACCAAATCTTCAGCTTGCTTCAACCGATAATTCACGACCGCAAAGGTATAACCAATGGCATTGGCCATTTCTGAGTCATCGGCGAAATTATTTTGGTTTTTCAATAGATAATTACCGGCACAGACAACAGCATCGCGATCTTTGCATTTTTCGGCTAGAAACAGCAGATACAAACCAAACAACCTGTCGTGCTTCCCGAAGTCAACACCGTTTTTTTTATTTTTTTTAATTGCCTCTACCATCAAAGCCAAAGCGTCATGATATCTGCCTTTTCGCCCCAATGCCGAAGCGCGTAAGCGTAAAGTAGTAGTGGTGACGGGAAGTTGTTCCAGGAACCGTAGCGCTTGTTCAGGCAAATTATGCTCCAACATAACCAGCGCCGGCAAGTAGCCTGCATCACGTGGGGCAAAGCCGGCGTTGAGAAAATGCTGGAACGCGTTATAGGCCACTTGTATCAGTCCGGCCTGCCATGCTATGCGTCCAAGATTTAAGTAAATGATCGGCTGAGCATGAAAATCCCGGATTACCGACTGCCATACCATGGTCGCTAAATAGTATTTGCGTTGCCTGAAGTACAGGTTGACCAGCATTATCCGCAACGGCATATCCATCGGTTGTTGCAACATCCGACGCAACAAAAGTGTTTCCGCCGTATCAAAATATCCCATCTGTTCGTAAAAAGCGCTTCGCTTCGCTAATTCTTTTCGATCCGTCGGGTCAAAAGTCGCGGCTTCAACAATCTTGAAATAACGTTTCTTCTTTTTCCGGTAATAATCGCTTTTAGTGCTTTTTTTTGACGCATCGGCATAAAATAATGCAACTGACGCTATTAACTCTTCAGGAGCTTTGTCCTCCACATTATAGAGCACCTCGTCAAAGAGTTGATCGCCTCTTGCAAACGCCCCCGCTTGCCGGTACAACCGCGCCAGAGCCTCGATGATATTGGCAAAAACGGGCCATTGGCTGTCGCTTAATTTCGTTGAGTTATTGCTCCGGACACAGCGTTCAGCCACTGTGATCGCTTTATCGCGATCTTCGGGAGGCGACAGCACCAATACCGAAAGATTAATTGTCAGCGCTGTCGGATGTTCTATGGCAATATCGCGCAACTTTTGCAACCCGTGACGTAAAAGCCCGGGCTGCCTGAAAAAAAATAACAGTTGCCGCAGTGGGATTTCGGCTTTAGGATCAGCCTTCAGTGATTTCAGCAGATAATCGACCTTGTCGACCGGATCCAGGATCGTCTGCGCAACACAAAAATCTACTATTCCCGCGATCCGTTTGCTATCATCCGGCGAAATATCGACAATTTCACCTGACGCAGAAGACATTGATTCGTAGTCGGTATCAATAGCCGTCGTATTTCCGACCACGACAATACAACTGCAAATCAACAATAATATTATTGGTTTCCCAATAAGTTGCACAATTTTCCCTTGGAAATCATTTATTTGTTTTTGTGCCGCATCGATTTAAGCTGTTTATTCCGCTTATGCTTGGCGATTTTTTTACGGCGTTTCTTTTTTAGATTACCCATTACTTATCCTTATAACGTTTTGCTATTGCCATCCATACTCAGAGAGCAACAAGATTATCTTATTTTTGGTGTTACCCAAACAACTACAACTTAATTCGGAAAAGGTAATTTAGCGCAATAGCGGAAAATTGCTCATCTGTTAATAAAAAAAAATGTTTTTTTAACCGAATTTTGGTTTTTACAGTGTCTAGGAGTATATTTAACCCAAGTTTGAATCTATTTATTTTTCCGGAGACCATAACGCATGCAGAAACTTGACTATAATCAACCTGATTTCGAACAAAACCTTAAAACTCTTTTCCGCAGGCCATCGTATCCTCCGGAGATTGAGCAACGAGTCAGCCGCATATTATCCGATGTCAAAATGCTCGGAGACGCGGCTTTGGTCAAGTACGCGCAGGAAATTGATGAAGTGTGTCTTACCCCACAAACGTTTTGCGTTGGCAATGAAGAAATCAAAGCTGCGTCAAAACAACTCTCAAGCAGTTGCAAGCACGCAATTAAAGACGCGCTGGCGAATGTCGCTGCCTTTTCAACACGGCGCATACCAGCTCCCTGGAGTTATTCGCCGCGTCCCGGCGTAGTTATCGGAGAACGCTTTGAACCAATGGATCGCATCGGCGTCTATATCCCCGGAGGAACCGCCCCGCTGGTTTCAACCGTAATTCATACTGCGGGAATTGCCAAGGTTGCCGGGGTAAAGGAAATCGTGGCGACAACTCCCGTCGGCTCGGATGGCATCATTGCGCCAGCCATGCTCTATGCTATGAATCTGGCCGGTATAACTGAAATTTATCGGCTCGGCGGCGTCTACGGCATAGCTGCTATGGCTTATGGCTCCGATTCGATTCGCAAAGTTGAGAAAATTGTCGGCCCCGGGAATGCCTATGTCACCGCCGCCAAAAAACTTGTCTACGGAGAAACCGCAATTGATATGGTTGCAGGACCATCCGAAATCATGATTATCGCTGATGATAGTTGTGACGCGGATTTTATTGCCGCTGATATGTTGTCGCAAGCCGAACACGGCAGCGGTCTTGAACAGGCCGTTTTGTTAAGTACTTGTCCCGAACTTATACCGCAAGTCGAAGCCGCGATTCTTTCACGCAGAGAAGACTTGTCTCGACGCAAAACCGTTGATCAGGTAATCGAACAAGGGATGTTTCTGATTCAGGTTGACAGTTTGGAACAGGCCGCCGCCATTGCCGGTGATTACGCCCCGGAACATCTCGAAATAATGTGTCGGCAAGCCGGATATGTTGCCAAAAAAGTCAAGGCGGCAGGTGCCATTTTTATTGGTCAATGGACCCCTGAAGCGATCGGGGATTTCTGCGCTGGTCCAAGCCATGTGCTTCCGACAGCCGGCAGCGGAAAGTTTTTCAGTGGTCTTACTGTCGAAGGTTTTTTCCGCAGAACAAGTATCGTTAATTATCGCAAAAGCGCCTTAAAAAAAGAACTTGATACTGTGCTTGAATTTGCGGCGATGGAGGGTCTTGATGCCCACGGACAGAGTGCCGCAGCACGGTTTGAATGTGAGTCTAAATAATGAATTTATCTCCGAATTATACTTCTTATTTTCGCCCGGAAATTGATGCCATCGACGGCT
Source organism: Victivallaceae bacterium (assembly GCA_018400135.1). GTDB lineage: Bacteria > Verrucomicrobiota > Lentisphaeria > Victivallales > Victivallaceae > M55B135. The sequence goes on along the minus strand of JAGYNC010000009.1, from coordinate 10,752 downwards.
ACACTCCCGGCGAGCAGCCACAAACACCGGGACTGATAAAACTTAATACCAACGAGAACCCTTATCCGCCCTCACCGCGAATCACCGCACTATTGAAATCATTCGATACGGATCGATTACGGCTTTACCCGGATCCTTGCTGTCAACGCCTGCGCAAAACTATTGCCGAAATTTATGGCTGCCAATCTGATAATGTCCTAATCGGCAACGGGTCGGATGACTTGTTAACCATCATCTTTCGTTCCTTTACTGATAAAACCAGACCAATGGCGTGTCTCGAACCAACCTATTCGCTTTACCCGGTACTGGCTGATATTCAGGGAACTCCATGTATCAGGATTCCGCTCACAGAAAGCTTTGCGCTACCTGAAGACATCCTGAAAGTTGCCGAACCGGCAAACCTGTTGATTATCTGTCGCCCCAACGCGCCAACCGGAAATCTGTTTTCACTGGACAAAATAACAAAAATCTGCGCCGACTTCAAAGGGATAGTTCTGATTGATGAAGCTTATGCTGACTTCGCCGCTAATAATTGTCTGGAACTGACCAAAAAATTCAACCATGTAATTGTCTGCCGCACACTTTCCAAAAGTTATTCATTGGCTGGATTACGTCTGGGTTTCGCGTTCGCCCACAAAACTATCATTGAAGGGATGACAAAAGTCAAAGATTCCTACAATGTTGATATGCTCACTCAATCCATCGCGATAGCCGCCCTGGAGGATCAGGAATTTTTTCAGCAAAATACCGCACGCGTCAGGGCTTCCCGTCAACAACTATCCACCGCGTTACAAAAATTGGAATTTGATGTAATTCCTTCTGAAGCTAATTTTATTTTTGCTTCGCCGCCGGATAGGAATGGAGAAAAATTATTTGACATTCTTCGTGCTAACCGCATATTAGTACGGTACTTCCCCGGCCCGGCAACCGGGGCTTACGTCCGAATTACGATCGGCTCCGAGAGCCAGATTGACTGCCTCCTGGATGTAATTAAAGCTTATTAGAAAGACTCTAGTCCGTACGACAAACAGCTGTAAGATGCTGCGCATCTTTATTCTGTACTTTGTCCGGTGCCTCGAAGCCAAGCTGCGCTGTCGCCGGTAAAATCAAAATTATAACAAATGAATTTGCAATAATTAGCGCAAAGCGCCTGAAACCGATACGGAAAACTTTTCTGTTGGTTGAGAAAAAACGAATTACAACACAAGGAGGAAGCTTATGCGTTGTGGAGTAAGAACCCCCTGCGTCGCTGGACAATTTTACGAATCCAACCCGGATAAACTTAACGAATTTATTACAAAAATTGCCACGGAAGAAGCCGAAACTCCCCCTGCCCCAGGTAAGGTCAGGGCAGTAATTCTACCGCACGCGGGTTATGTTTTTTCGGCCAAAACAGCCATAAAAACCCTACAGGCGGCCGACTGCAACTACAAACGAGTCCTACTGCTGGCGCCATCTCATCGCGTCGCTTTTCGGGGTCTTGCCGCTTCTGAATTCAACGCCTATCGCACCCCGCTGGGCGATGTGCCGGTAGCTAAAGACGCGCTGGACGAGTTATTGAAGCAGCCGGAAACCAATGTCCGCAACCTGCCGGAAGCTCAGCAATACGAGCACTCGCTGGAGGTGGAACTGCCGTTATTGCAGTATTTCTACCACGATTTTGAAATTATTCCGCTGATTGTCGGTCATATCAACCCTTCTCATGCCACTTCCCTTGCAGAGTTGTTGACCAAATGGTGGGAACCTGATACATTATGGGTGATCAGTTCTGACTTTACTCACTACGGCCGCGCTTTCAACTATCTTCCATTCAGGGAAAACGTCCGCGAACAGATCGAAAAGTTGGACATGACCGCGGTCGATTATATCCTTAAACAAGATTTGACCGGCTTCGACCATTTTATCAACAGCACCGGCGCAACAATCTGTGGCGCCGGCCCGATTGAAATCCTTCTGGCTGTGTTGCGCCATAACAATACTTCAAATGAAGCAGAGTTAACCGGCAAATTAATCCATTATACTACATCAGGAGAACTAACCGGTGATTTTACTCATTGCGTGAGTTACGCGGGAATTCTGTTCCATGAATAACCCTGTAACCGAAAGAACAGTCGCGCTAATTACCGGTGCCTCCAGTGGATTGGGAGAAGCACTCGCCCGTAAATTCCATACCAAAGGGATCACTGTTGTTGGTGTCTCCCGGCATAAACCCGAGGTCGTTAGCGGCCAGTGGGTTCAAGCCGACATCACCAAACCTTCAGACCGGGAAAAACTGTTAAAAACACTCACCAACAAATTTGGGCGTCTCGATGTTCTTGTCAATTGCGCTGGAAAAGGATCATACGCCACCTGGGAAGAGTTGGCTGAAAGCGAACTTCGGGATATTTTCGAACTCAATTTTTTTGCCGTGGCAAATCTGACCCAAGAACTGTTGCCTTTACTGAAACAATCACAAGGTACTATTATTAATATCTCTTCGGTAGCCGGGAAAATGCACGTTCCGTGCATGGGCGCCTACTGCGCCACTAAATTCGCGGTATGTGCCTATTCCGATTCGTTGCGGGCAGAAGTTAAAACTTATGGTGTCAACGTAATCAATGCACTACCGGGACGCGTCAATACCGGTTTTTCCACTCGCGCGGTCGGCCTTCGCAAACCGCCGGAAACGCCAAACGGCGGCACCAACGCTACAACATTTGCCGATATCCTCTACCGGGGTTGGCGTAAACGACGTAAAAATGTTTTTTATCCTCGCTGGTATCGCCTGGTTATCTGGCTGGCACGCACATTTCCCGGCATTTACGACTATGGCAATATAAAAATCTGGAAACTTGATAAAAGATTACCGTTATTCTTACTGGCAACGGTTTTCCTTTTGTACACATCACCAATTGTTAATGCCAGGGTATTTTCGTTGATGCCGCGCAATACGTCAGGCCGGAATTCGGGAAGAAGTATTAATCCGGCAACCGCGCTCACGCCCCGCAACCTGCTGACCGAACCCATGGTTATCAATGGCGCCAGTACCACTCTGAGTATGGGGCTGGTTGACCATAACATCTTTTCTGTTCTGCAAATACTGCACCACCTCTTTCCACAAGCTGATTACGAGATTAATGCCAACACCGTATTAGCTAAAATCACCGTTTCGGATAATGTCCATAAACGTTTGCTCCTGATCTCATTTGGTACCCGGTTCCCGATATTGCAGTTTGCTATGACCATACCGCCAGCTACAACAACCATTCAATGGCCGAAACACCTCCCCCTGCCCTCAGGCAGTACTCCGAAACGTTATATACACTTCCCACAACGAAACTCCTGGTACGGTAGTTTCACCACCACTTTATCTCCCGAACAAGCTCTCGCCGAAGTGATAGCAAAACTTGGTGCTGACGGTTGGAAGCCGGTTGAAGGTTCAGCTGTAACCAACAACTGTCGCGGTAAATTTTTTATGCGCAAAAAACCACTCGCAATTATGCAAATAAATTTTGCCAATGGCATTGGCGTTGTGTACTTCAAAAATATCCGCCGGTAACCCCCTCGCTCTTTTGGAGCGGGGTCAATACTACACAGCCTTGTGTTCTGTGAAGCTTTACAGAGCACTAATCGTTCCTCCTCGGGTGTCGTAGCCTCGACACCACCAAAAGAGTGAGGCCTTAGTGAGACTCCCCGCGGCAAGCCGCAGGGCATCTTGTGCCAAGCTCTCTGAGCTTGGTAGGCGTACGCGTTTTTCGTCAAACGAAAACCGCACACGCATTTATTCGGGAAAGGGGAGACCCCAGGCCTCCCCTTACGATCCCCTCCGACAAGGCATGCTTTCATCCCACGCGGCAAGCCGCGGGGGATTCAGCAAAGGTTTTCGCTAACTTTGCTAAAGTAGTGCTGGAAGTTAAAAAATGCAATAGCCAAAGTACATCTATTGGGCTTCTAAATTACCGAAATGTAACCGCTCTCTCTTTTTCTGCTCGTTGCCCGCTCTCGTCGCCGTTCTCCTCAACCGATATGATAACATTTTCCTAGTGCTCTGTAAATCAGGATTGAGTGAGGCATTACACCGAAATTTTCCCGTTGTTCATTTCAACATGTTAAATCGGTTTATAATTTTTAACTGCTTTTTTTTAGGGTTATGGTGTCGGCCCGTATCTGGCAGGAGTTTCCCGCAGTGCCCGGAGAATTTCCCCAACTTTTTTTTGTCCTATCCCGTGAATGGTGAGCAGTTCCTTCTCCGATGCCTGACACAGGTTGCTGATGCTGCCGAACTCTCGCAACAAGACTTCGGCCAGATGCGATCCAACCCCGGGCAGTGTTTTGAGGAGCCGCTGTTTGCGGGCATTAAGTGTTTTCGGTCGGTATGCAGTCAATGGTCCTTTGTTTACACCGATACGCAAACGCTGTAACGCCAACTGCCTGAAATGCCATGCGGTATCGCATGCGTCACGGGAACGCAGAACCGGCAGGCGGAACGTCTGCGCCAAAGTGATTAACGCGCCTTTTATTGCCGTCTGGCGCAATTTGACATCACTGTCCGCAAAGTTGCCGCCTTCGATAATCAGGAGCGGATGCTCGCTGCCGGCAACCAGCCGGTAAGCCTGGTTAAAGAGTCGTCCGTCCAGAATGGACAGGCAGAAATCGCGTACGGTCTTGCGTTCAATGGTGATATCGGGCTCAATCAGAAAGTCCCCGATCTTGAGTTGTCGAACTGTAATCCTGAATCCCGAATTCTCCAGCATTTGTTGTAAAACAGGAGCTTGCTCCCGACAATCCATGACAATATCTGTCATTCCCCCCTCCGTTTTTCTATCTGTTTTCTATCTCTTTCGGTTAATAGGAAGCAACGCGTTTCAACCAGCCCGGCAACCAGCGTTCTTCATGGCGTTCCGGCGGCGCGTTGGTTACCCGTTGTTTCAAGACGCGTTGCGTGGCGGCAACAAAGTGTTGTCGGACATTTACCGGATTCAATATTACTGCCGATGGCATTGTTTCAAGCACTTGCAAAAGTCCCCAGCCCTGTCCGCGATAACGTTCTTTGACCGCAGTGCCGTCGCCTTTGAAATTCAAATAGTCAATCACCGGATAAACGCCATCCGGCGCCTGCAATAAAATTTCTAGTTTGGCGACAATCACTTTATTGCCGAAAAATTTATCCTCAAGCACAACTCCGGTACGATGCAAAATGAACTCTGCCTGAAAATTTATTGTTCGCAAGAGAAAGTCCCGAAGCCGTAACGCTAATGTACCATGTTGTTCCCGGAGAAAAGCCGGTCGGGTCGGCCATGGGGGAGAAAGCGGCAGATATTCCGGCAACGCAATGTTTTTTTGTCGAAGGTAGTTGATAAACTGAGGAAACACTTCGGTGTAGATCCCGGTAACTCCACGCGGGTACCAGATGAAGTGGCCGATACCCAACGAGATAAAGTCCTCTCCGTTGTTCCAATGCACCAGATACTCCGGATTCCCTCTGCATTCGTTATGATATATCCGGGATCCTAAATCTTTCAGCGTTGAAGCGTCGAGTTGTTCCAACAGTTTCAGCATATTAAAAACAAAAATCATCCAATTTATAACGGTTTCAGATCATCTTCTACAACACCAAACAGAGACGCGGCGGAGCAGCGTTGAATACGAATACGCAATAGTTGTCCCGAACGAATTGTTGGAGACGGAGTAAACATTACCCCGCGCGCGTTGGTTGTTTTACCGTTCCAGTGCTGTGAATTGCGTTTTGACGGCCCTTCCACTAAAATCTCCTGGATAGTTCCGACCAACTGCTTGTTGTGAGCCGCGGTGCGTATCTTCTGGTCCGCAAGCAGTAGTTGATTGCGCTCTTCGCGAATTTTCTGCGGCGTCTGCTGTTTTTCCCTGGCTGCGGGAGTGCCGGAACGTGGCGAGTACTTAAAGATAAAAGCATTATCAAAATCGACTTTACGCATTATGGCGCGGGTGGCATTGAAATCGGCATCGGTTTCACCGGGAAATCCGACAATGATATCGGTGGAAAAACTGATGTCGGGCACGCGCTCGCGCAATTTGTTGACAATATCAAGATATTGCCCGGCAGTATATTGACGATTCATCCGCTGTAGGACGCGGTCGGAACCCGACTGCAAAGGCAGATGAATGTGACGACATACTTTCGGCAAATCGGCAATGGTGCTAATAAGTCTGTTGTTGAAATAGGAGGGATAGGGACTGGTAAAACGTATACGATATAATCCTTCAATGGCGCTGAGCTTTGTCAATAGCGCCGCAAATGGAGAAATATTAGCCGTCGGCGGACGAGTATCGCCATGCAAACCGTAGGCGGCAACGTTTTGACCCAACAATATGATTTCACGGACACCAGAGTCAACCAGCTGACGAGCCTCCGCCAAAACATCACGTTCACTTCTGCTGATTTCGCGGCCACGAACGCGCGGAACAATGCAATAGGAACAAAATCGATTGCATCCACGGGTTATGGCTATATAAGCCTGACAACTCGCAATTTTGAGGAAACCTTCATGATGCATCCCCATCGAAGTAAGAATTTCATCGTTGAGTGACAGGAGCGAGATTTTATGTCGGTTAGCAATAATCGCATCAAGTGTTTCAGGCAGTTTATGGAGTTGTCCTGAGCCTATAACAAAATCAAGGTGCGGCAAACTTTGTATTAGCTCTTCGCCACGATTCTGGGCCATGCATCCCATAACACCGACAATCAGCCCGGGGCGCTGCTGCTTTAATTTTTTCATCAACCCGATTTTGCCGATTGCTTTGCGTTCTGCCTGATCCCGCACACTGCACGTGTTAAAAATCAGAATGTCAGCTAAACTTTCATGGTCAACCAGGCGATAGCCAAGTCGCGAAAGCATTCCGGCAATCGCTTCCGAATCTCGTTCGTTCATCTGGCAACCATAAGTTTTTATGAATACCGCGGGTGTAGTTTTACTGCCATTGATGTATTCTTTATTCTGTTTGTCTGCTATATCCATTTTTCCAGTAAACACTTATTTTATTTCATAACCCCTCACTCTTTTTCTACTCGTTGCCCGCCCTAGTGCTCCGACGGCATTGGCTTCGCTTCAAAAATTTCATCCACAACAATATGATTGCCCAGCGCATTCCCATGGATGATCAGAGCGTCGCCACTGCCATTGTGGTTTTTTAGCATTTTCGCAGCTTTTGTTCCTGCAGATACTGCTAAATAGAGCTCTACTTTTGCTTTTGCCGGGATGGCAGCATCATACGCTTTAAAATTAAGCGTTTCGGCGGTGCTTGAAAATGCCGGACGGCAATGCTCAACTCTAATCCTGACATTTTTATCGACAAAACGCTCAGCATTTTTGCCGGAAAACTCAGCTAACGCAACCTTGGCATATCGGTCCGGCATTAACGGTGTCAATAAGGTCAACGATACCCAGGCTATCAGCATTGCCAGAAACGCTGATAGAGCGCCAATCTTGAGCCACTGGAAGAAGTAAATATGAATGTGAGACCGTTTTTCCAGCATGCCCAGGGCAACAATATTGGCAGTGCTGCCAATCATTGTGATATTGCCACCAAAACAGGCACCGAACAACAAAGCCCACCATAACGGTAAATCTTTGACGGTTATGGAGAGTTGTTCAATAACCGGACTGAATGCCGCTACGAAAATTACATTGTCAACGAATGCCGAACCAACTGCGGTAAGCACTAGGATAAATGGCACCAGCGTAAATAGGTTGGAGCCACAGAAGCCGGAAAAATAGGTTGCCATTACTCTGTCCACATGAGTGTGTTCCAGCGTTCCGGCAATGGCAAAAAGCAGCATAAAAAACAACAGTGTCCACCAGTCAACTTCGCGTTCGATGTAGTGTCTGGCCCGCTGATTGCGAACAATCATAACCGCTCCAGAACAAATCAATGGAGCGATCAGCAGCACACTGTTTTTTCCCAAGCCCAGCAATGTTTCTAATTGATGGTGCGAGGCAATCATAGCGATAGTTGTGCAGATCAGAAATAATCCGGCTTTGTATGGAACATCGATTTTGGGCGCGAGACTGAGGTTTCTCGCCAGACGATCCTGAAGGCTGATATCAAATTGCTTAAGCTCTTTACGGTAATAAAACATGGTAAGCGCGATGGTTGCCGCCAGTGCCACCAACATAGTCGGAAAAGCCCAAAAGATAAAATCCCCGAAAGTCAGTCCGCCTTTTGCTCCGATGTATATACCCACCGGATTTCCCATCATTGTTCCCGCGCTGCCAACGTTAGTGCAAAGAACACAAATTAGAATATATGGCACTGGATTCAACTTCAGTCGATCGCAAACCTGAAAAATCAAGGTTGATATAAAAATAATCGATGTTACTTCGTCTACCGCACATGCCAGCAACGCGGAAGTTATCGCCGTTACCGCAATGAATTTTTTGCCGGAAATATTAGGCATGGAAACAATCAATTGAACGATCCAACTGAAAAAACCCAGATCCCGCAAGGCTCCAACAATAACCATCATGCCAACGAGAAAGAGAATTACCTCCAATGACGATGACTCAACAAAAGACGCAACATCCATTGAGTTGGAAAAAATCAATATCGACAGGCCGATGAATGCAATCGCCAAACGGAAATTCCAAAAAAATAGCGTTCCCATAATAATAGCCAGGAACACCGCCACCGCCGTTGCCTGTTTTATATCAAAAATCGAGTTGGCACCAATAACTCCGATCGCGACACCGACGACAACCATAATGGCCAGTCGATTGATCAACATTCCCACTGACAGTTTTGCGCTGCCTACTTCGCTATGCATAACGCTATTTCCTTATTCCTGAATCCGTGATAAATTGGATAATTTTTGCTTCTAATAGTTTGAAATATAATGATTTAACGTGGCTTCTCCGATTAACCCGCCAGATTAGCCGGAGAAATCAGTAGCAATTTACCCTTCGGGGAAATTCATTGCGACACATCTGCTTCGTTGGCTGCAACTTGCAGTATGTCAATACAGCAACGTTTTGCCGCCTCACATCTGCGTCGCACTGAATTTCTCACGGAGCCAGGTTATTGCCAAAAGAGTTTAGAGACAAAGTCTTTAATGTTGACAACTCCAGACAGCTTACCACTGTTGTTGGTCACGATGATCTGTCGAACTTTGTGTACCATAAAGAGTTTGGCGAGCTGAATAGCGGGAATATCCTCATCTACTGTCAACACTTCCTCCCGCATGAAATCAGCCAAGTTGGTTTCAAGATCATCCTTAAGCATTTCAGCAAACGGCTGAAAACGGTAAATCGGGGTCAGATCATCCATCCACAGAATATGTTCGGGGAGACTGAATTTAAGTATATCCTCCCGCGAAATCACCCCGCGCAAATCCCCTTCGTTGTCCAAAACCGGAATCTCATCAACACTATTGGTGGCAAAGGTTTCAATTGCTTGGTTCAACGAGTCGCTTTCCTGCAATGTCAGCGGGTGCGGATCAATTAAATCATGAGCTTTCAAATAATCCGGTATTTCGACATCGGCGCGATCAAAATAGTCCATCACTTCAGTTGGCGTGCGCAGTTCGGCTATTCCGTCAATAACCTCTTGATTCTGAAAATCCTTGGCCAGCGCTGCCAACACCTGGAGGTGCAAACCCGGGTCGTCTTTTGGCGTCAAAATCATTGCTGCCACTTTCACCGGCGGCATTTCAGGACAGTTGAAATCAACCCCCTCACGTGAGATGCCCAGAGCCACCAGCAGTTTATCAACACCTTCCATTCTGGCGTGCGGCACCGCCAAACCTGACGCGATAACCGTTGGCGCCACTTCTTCACGTGCAACGACCGCCTCTACAACCGCATTTTTATCTAATCCAGCAGTCGTTTTGCAGAGACGTGTCGCTAATTCTTCGATTAGTTCACGGCTGTCTTTGCCCTTGACCCCACAAATAATATTGTCTTCTGCTAAAAAATGGTAGAAATGAGGATTAATTTGTTCGTTCATAGTTGTTGTTCCAAGTCGTAACAAAATACGATAACTGAGGGGTTACTAAAAAGCAGTAATCTAGCTTTTATTGACATCTTGTCAAATAGTTTTTATCAACAGCGGTGTTATGTGGTTGCGTGTGTAGGATAATATCTGATGAATAATGATGGATTTATTTGGGATTCGCCGGGGCCTGGCGTTGGTTGTAAAAGTCGTTACCCCAACCGATGAGCGTACCGTTTTCGAATACCAATGGCATACACTCGTCTTCAGTGGTGAGAAAATCATGCCAGACGGTGTCAACATAGTAGAACCAAACATCCGGCTTCCCAAATTTCTGATCGCGTAAAGGCTCGCCCATAATATCAAGCACTTGTTGTTTGGTCATGCCAATTCTGAGATCACGGGAATCGCGAATATTGCTGTATTGGGAAAAATAAGCGCAGGAGCTCAACAGCGTACAGGTGATTATTGCCAAAGCACAATAGACAAATAACCTGAAAAAACTTCCATTTCTCTGTAAATACGGTAACGTCTGCGGTATTTTGTTATGTTGCGTCATTTTTCCCAATCCCTGGTCAAGATATTATGGTAGATTACTTCAACCTGAAAGAGCAGCTAAAATTTGCCATTATTCAACATCTTTTTTGGCCGCCGCGCTTCTACAGTAAATGCGGTTATCCGCGTGATTCTGGTTAAAAATATAAAATATAACGCCCATAAGTGCTATTGCCAGTAAATTGTTTATTTCCTGCCTGGAGGCTCTATGCTGCGGCGCTTGCTTTCGGGTTCGTCTACATTCATCCTTTGGAA
>JAGYNC010000089.1 GCA_018400135.1 Victivallaceae bacterium | reverse complement strand
ACCTTTTCGAAAAGGTTCTAATTATTTCAGTTTGAGCATCACGGTTTGCAGTAACCGCTTCGTAATAACCATGTTGATTTGTTCGAGTTGATGATAAAGCTCAACCGGAATAACAGTTGGTTGTAAATCAATATCCACGCTGACGGAGAGTGTCGCCGGACGTTTTGCCTCATCATCTTCCACATACCCGATTTCTGAGCTGATAGTAATCTGGCCGCCATTTTCCGGCAGGACAAAGCGGAGCGGGGTGGCCGCGGGCATAAGGTCAATGGTATGAGTGTTTTCAGGCAGATGCATCATCCAGGTGGTTCTAGCAAGTAAACGTTGTTGCTGATAGAAAGGGTTGTTTCGTGTTTTTTCTCCGGTACTGAAAATATTTTTCAGCGGGAATCCGGGCAATTGCCAATAAAGATAATCATTTTCTCTGACAGCAAAAGTGGGAATTTCAACCGTCAATGACTCAAGGCCAGGGTAATTATCAAACACGGTAGTCAGCTGGCCGATTGGTTCGGCTGCTTGAGACAAAGCGGCGATTATTTTTTGATGGTAGCGGTTCCGTTTTTCCGGCGTCATTTCCGCGAAACGCTGATTACTGTGCTGGAAATTGATCCCGAAAGTTTTGACTTGTCTGGTAACGCGTGCCGCGCCATCCTGGTTCAAACTAATGTCATAGTTTGTTTCAAGGCGGTTTTCCAGCGTGTTGGCCTGATCGGCAATCTTTTCCACAATACGACCCTGATTCAAATCAAGCAACCAGTTTTGCTGGTGAGCAACTGTACCAAGCCGGGCGTACTGATTGGAATCATTCAGATAAACGGGAAATTTTGCAGGAGAATCTACTGATGTTTTATTGCCATTCAAGCCGACAGGGAAAATCCAATCCAGGCATGAGGTTTCAGGTTCGACACGAACCAGGACGTTGTTGAAATCCGGAACAGTACCGGCGACGTGTAGCATCAGGCAGGCAGGTGCCATGGAAACCGGCAGTGGTTCTGCTGTGAATCCGAGCGGTCGCAGCATGGCGCAGAGCAGGATGGCACGGTCGGCCGCGTGGCCATAGCCGTCGCGCAGCGTTTTATCCGCCGGTGATAACTCAGCCAATGGCAGTTCTGAAAACGGGGGGCCGGTATCCCGAATTGAGGAAGCAACGTAATCGCGGATTTTTTTAACAATTCCTTTTTTGTTGCCGGTGACGATTTGGGCTGCCAGAGAAATTGCTGTTTTTTTTGCTTCCGGCTGATTGTTAATGGCTTTTTCAAATGCCGTGTGAAGTTGTCCGGCATACTTTTCCCAGTTACTGCCGTAAATAACCAGCTGAGGAACAAAAGCCCAGGCCGGCGGGACTGAGGGTTCTGTCTTAATTGCCGGCATATCCGTGATCTCGGCCCACACAACGCGGCATCCTGTTTTTGTGGGATGCTCGGTTGCGTAAACGTTGAGGCGGGTGTCATCGTTATTTTTTTCCCAGGACAATGGAAGCGATTCGGGATAGGAGACACTGACTTTTTTGCATTTGACCGGTTCACTGCCCTGAAACAAGTAGCGCCCGTAAATAAACGGTTGATTGAAGGATCTGGTTTTCACGGTGTACTCAATAACAGACCCTTTTTCGACGCCGGGCAACGAGACGACCAATATTTTGCCGGGAGAATAACGTGGCGCGGCACCGACCCAACTCTGATCCATGATATTAATCTCCCGTTGGCTGATCATCTTTTTACTGCCATCCGGGGCAATGACTGAAGCTTCAAGCAAATTCACTTCTGTCATTGCGGGATTATACGCGAAACGCAGTTCGGCATTCTGTTTCACCCCGGCATAGTTGAGGATTTTCTTTTTTACCGTTGCTGTTTCTGTCCAGGCATTGGCATTTTCCACCGTAACCGCGACATTTTCGCTGAGAATCAGGGCGTTTGCGTCGGGATAAGCCTTGGCGGGATCGGGATCGACTGCAAGAATCGGCATCTTACTTTTCGCAAACTCAATGTTTTTCAGAGTATCTTTAAGAATCAGATATTGCGCGGGCGAAAATTCCATGGTTTTTATCAGAAAACTCATGTTGCCGCGGATCATATTCCCTTCCTGCTTTATCTCCTGACGCCAATCCATCTCGGGGGTTGTAAAAGCGCCATAAGTTGGCAGCTTCGGTTCCTGATAACGCCGTGGAAGGGTTAAGGTAAAACTATCCTTGACTCCGCAGGTGGAAAACATTTTAAGTGGAAACCGACGTTGCCGCAAACCGGTCGCCCGCAGCACCATATTTACTACCCCGAATCTGGTGCCGGCCCAGGGGAGCTGAAGCAGGCCGGTTTGATTTTCGGCTATTAACCAGTTTGGCGCGCGGTATTCGAGCTTAACTTGCAATGGTTGTGCCATATCGAACAGGTTTTCCGGGGTAATCCGGAGTTTTTCCAGTTCAGCGCCCGGAGCAAGATACTTTAGGGCTCTGGTGAAAAACTGGCGTCGCTCGTCCGGACGCCAGCGGGCAAACGCGCCGCGGTAAACGGTGTCGTTGATGCCGGCAAAACGCATTGAAGTTTCCGCCGTCAAAGACAAGTCATCGCCAACCTCACCAATCGTCTCAATTTCAAGGAGATTATTTATGGCCGGGATGACCGGTGAAGTCATAAGTTTTTCGCCATCGGGTTTGGCTACCACGTAACTTTTGTCAGCCAGATAGTCCGGCAAAAGTTTCGCGGTATTTTCATCGGTAGGATCCATCAATGTATATTCGCCCGGTTTGAGTTCAGCGCAACAAATAGCGTGATTAAAGAAGTTGTTTGGCACTTCCGAGTCTTTTTTGGGGCCGACATAGAACAGTACCGGCCAGGCTTTAATGTCGGCCAGCCGCAGCATTGCCACCAGTAGCGCTGCTTTATCCCGACAAACACCGTAGCGATTTTTGAAGACTGAGTCAACATCACTTGGCTCATATCCCGGCGCCTCGGTCTCAGTAGTCAATCCCATATAACGAATCTGAGTTGAGACAAAATGAAAAATCGCCTGCATTTTCTCTTCCGGTGTTTGCGGCCCGGCGGTCAACTCCGCCACCTTTTCCCTCATTTCCGGGGAAACTTTTTCCAGATGCGGCAGACACAACTGCCAATACCATCTGGAAATATCCCGCCAATCGCGAACCGTACTTACCAATAAACGTTGCGCGTACATGTAAAACGGCGGCATCGACGGTTCCGGGAAAAATTGCGGCACATTATTTGCTTCCCAACGGTAAATGATGCGGTCTTTGGTTTTATGTTTCGTAAAGGTCACAGTATCGTTAACCGGGTCTTTGAGCATAATGTTGGCGGGTGGCAGGGATTTCGGCGCGTCAATTTCCACCACGTATTTTACTATCGGACAATCATGCTCAAAGACAAAAAAACCACACCAGGTATCGCGCATTCGCGGATGCACGTCTTGACGCTCAGAAACCGTGTGAATGATGTCGCCTGTTTCAAGTCCGGATAACGAAACTTGCAACATTTTACTGTTGGGGTTATAGATATTTTCGCCCATCTGCGAGGGATTGACCATCTCTCTGGAGTTGTCATCAGGGGCAAGTTCGACAATCCGTCCATCCGGTTTAATCAGTGACAAATGTAATATCGCTACCTGAGAATATGGCAAAGTGAAATGGAGTGTAATAACCCGATTTTCACGTTTCCCCTTTTCTGTCAGTATTTTTTCATAGGTATCATCCAGAGTTACCGCCGTCCCGTCGGGATTATAGCGGATTTTTTCATAACTGGCAAGCAATACCTTATCGGCATCCGCATATTTTTCGGGAGTGACAGCTGCCGCGGTTTTCAGCACTTCCGCGCGGTCAAGCAGGGTCACCGCTGCTGACTCCGCCAGCAGCGGCATCAATAACATGGTTACGCCTAAAATTAACAATAATACCCTGAGCATCATTCGTTGCATCTTAAAACTCCTTTTCCTATTTATCGGTTTCAAAATTTTTTTTATTGTGTTAAAATTTCAGTTTAAACAATGGCACCGTCAGTCCGGTATAGAGTGGCGCCAACATTTCCCGACACTCCTTTTCGGCCTCCGGCCAGTTCATCTGCAGCATTTGTCGGGCAAACAAAGCCATATCCGGAACGTTTAAGTAGACCGGCAATGGCTCATTGCAACAATTTTCCCGGTACAAATTGGTGGCAACATCAATCCAATGCCGCAGGGCATCGCTTGCCGTATAGAGGTGGGGAATCAGCATCATTTCGGTTAAAGGCGGTTGTAATCGGTGAAAAAGCGAAAAGTCATGAATGTGAAAGACAATTTTAATTGCGGGAAACAGGTAACTAATGCCTGACAGACGGAAAATTCCGGCATCAATCAGCTCCCGTTCCGACGGATCAAGCAACACATAAATCTCTTCGGTGGAAATGAGCCATGGAGAATGTTTCTCCCGTCTCCGCGCCACTGGAGTCTGGACATCGTCGCGATTCAGAAATTCATTTTCCAGATGTTTTGCCAGCTCAACAAACAACCCCGGCGATGCCTGTTCTATTTTTAGTTTTTTCGTGACATTGGCCACGTTTGCGGCAATCGCTGACAAATGATCTCCTGCCAGTCCTAAATGTTTGTGAATGAGTTCTTCCAGAATTTCTACTTTTGCCGCCAATAAAATACGTGAACAAATATTTCCTGATCGATAGCTTACCGCAGCATCGGGAAATCCGGTATTTTCGAGGATTCTGATGACTGCTGAATTCACTTCTGAAACAGAAAAAATTTTCTCTTCCCGGGGAGATTGAGCCAAAGCAAATTCAACCGCCAATGCAATATCTTCGGCCAGCCAGCTTTCACGAATACCAACGCCAACGAAGCAGCGCGCGATTTTTGCCTGAAGTTGTTCCGGGTCAAACGCGTTCATTACTCCGTCGCTGTCAATCAGCATAATTGATTTTTCTGCAAGTTTTATCATGCAAAACCATACTAGCCGAACTGATTTTTGCAAAGAAGTAAGTAAGCAAACCCGCTTGTTATTTAGTGCCTGAACGGAAAAGGGCTTTTTCGTCGGCACTAATTAAAAGTGCGCCATTCTGGCGCACCAGTTTTTTGTTTTGCGCCGATTATGGCAAATTATTCCCACTGCGCGAGTTAGTAAATATTGTTTCATTCAGCCGCCGGTTTCATTGAAACCCGGGGCTACTCATTCTGCTTTCCGTCATTCGACCTCCGATTCTGATTTCGGATTTGGCAGGTAAGGCCTCACTCTTCCTTTGGGACGGGGTCAATACTACACAGCCTCGACCCCACCCAAAGAGTGAGCGATTACTTTGGCAGTGACAAAAAAACAAAAAAATGGCGCCTTGACTTTATTCTAATTCATACTACAGTCATAGTAAGGTTAAGTGTTTATTACAGCCATTATAATCATAATTCCTTTTTCCATTCTCTTAAAAGTTTTTTCAGTTATGCATGCGGGTGGAATAATTCATGCTGTTTGAAAAGACTCCATTATAAAAGACTTTATTACTCGCCAGTAGTTTTATGGCTGGTATGTTCTATAAGTGTGTCGAAAAAAATGTGGGTAATGAATCAGAAAGGCGGTGCGCCGTGCGTATAGCGTTGGTATCAACATATCCTCCAATTGAATGCGGTATTGGAACCTATGCCGATTTTCTTGTGACGACAATTATGAAGACCCCGAATGAAATAAATGTGATTAGTCAGCATGGAGCCAAGGGGAAGAATGTTTTCGATGCTTACGACCCCAAGGATGGGGATCTCTCAAAAAAAATATTTGAGATGACAGTCAGAGGAACCCCGGACATTGTCCACCTACAGCATGAATATGGTCTTTATGGCGAAATGGATGGCATCGCTGTTCTGGATTTGATTTACAGGTTCAAGTCGACGACGATTCCCGTGGTCGCGACTTTGCACACTGTTCATCCGAATCCCGGATTCAGAATACACCTGATTTTGAAGACCATGTGCCGCGAGCTCGACTGCGTGATTGTACACGAGAAGTCGCTTGCGCACCTGCTTGAGACCGTTTATGACGCTGATCCGGCAAAAATCCATGTGATTCCTCATGGAGCCAGAGACATCCCTCCCATTGAGAATGCGAAGACCAAATTAAAACTTGATGGTAGGAAAGTTGTTTTGCTCGTGGGTTATTTCAGGCCGACCAAGGGTTTTGACCGAATTGTCGAGCTGTTTCCGCGTATTTTGGAAAAGTGTCCGCGAGCGTTGCTGGTTATATCCGGAAAAATGCGAGTGCTGGAATTCAGCGAGTATCGAAACGTTCTCTTCTCAAAAATTGATCAGTCACCGGCGAAAGAGCATATTGAGGTTTTCCGCGGCCAGTTCCCGCAAAAGACCTTCGACACAATAGTCTCGGCTTCCGATGTCATGGTTTTCCCCTACAGCGCCGGTGCGCAAAGCGGAGTGATGGCCCATGCGTTCACCTTTGGCAAACCGGTCGTCACCTCGAATCTTCCGGCGTTCGAGAATATTGTCACGGAATCGCAAGCCGGCTCGGTGGCGGTCACTGATGAAGACTACGTCGAGAAAATAGCGGAGCTGCTGAATAATCAGGAACTTTACGACCAATATTCAAAAAACGCGTTGCGGCACGTCAAAGAGAAAATATCTTGGGAAATTGTCGCTAAGCGAACCTTGGAGGTTTATAAGCAATTTGATCTCAACCTACCCAGGTCGCGCTACATTTATGAAGAATAAAAACAACATTGTTCTTGAAAGATGCGGGAGAAACCCCTTGGTTCGACCCGCTGATATCAAACCCTCGGCTCTGGGATTCAAAGTCGTCGGAGCATTCAATCCAGGCGCGGCCAGGTATGAAGATGAGATAATCCTCCTGCTTAGAGTCGCCGAAAATTGTCTGCCGAAAACCGGAAAAGTGCGAGTGCCCGTCTATCGATTCGAAACGGAAATGGGTATTCCGGAAGTCTTGGAACTTGACGAGAATGATCCCGACATCGTCTTGAAGGACACGCGTGGCGTCGTTTACAAGGGAAAAGACTATCTATCGAGCATCAGTCATATCCGTCTGGCCAGAAGCCGAAACGGGATTGATTTCACGGTTGACGAAAAACCATTCATTTTCCCCTGCGCGCCTGACGAGGAATACGGAATCGAGGATGCCCGCGTCACGTTTATCGATGGCAGATATTATATCAATTACACCATTGTCTCCGGCGACGGCTGGAGCACAGCGCTGTCTGTAACCGACGATTTTGAGAAACATGAGCGATTGGGGATTATTTTTTATCCACAGAACAAGGATGTCTCCATTTTTCCTGAGAAAGTCAATGGCAAGTATATCGCTCTGCATCGTCCCAACAACGCCGGTTTCGGCAAGCCTTCGATATGGTACGCCGAGTCTCCAGACCTTTTGCATTGGGGTAACCACAAGTGCGTCGTCCGTCCCAGAGAGAACAGCCACGAGTCGTTGAAAGTGGGTGGCGGCAGCGCTCCCGTGAAAACAAACCAGGGATGGCTTTGTGTCTATCACGGGAAAGGCGACAATTCACGTTACAGCCTTTTCGCGTTACTTCTCGATCTGGAGAAGCCTTGGCTCATCGTGAAGCGTTCGGAGACCCCGATTCTCGAGCCAGAAGAACTGTACGAGACAGACGGCTTCTTCCCCAATGTCGTGTTCACCAACGGAATGGTAGAGAGGGACGGGAGCCTGTATATGTACTACGGCGCGGCGGACGAGACCTCATGTTTGGCGATCACAAGCGTAGACAGCCTGTTATCCGCGCTTTTTTGACGATTATATACAGTCCGCATTTAACGAGTACTTTTCTCTCGATCTGAGGAACACGATACTTAATCGAAAATATCATTGGTGGAGATTGTATGAAAAGAAAAAAACAGTGGGATGTGGTTCATCGTTGGGAGGGCAATCCCATCATCGGCCTCGATGATATTCCCTTTCGTTGTTCGGACATCTGCAATGCAGCCGCGGTTAAATTCAACAATGAGTATATCCTTCTACTCACCATTGAGAACATGAACGGAAGAAAGAATCTTTATATGGCGAAAAGCCGGGATGGCTATCGCTTCAAGGTTGACGCAACCCCTTTTATCGCCTGCTCCGATGAGGCGGGATTCCATGAATATGAGAAATACGGCGTGTTGGATCCCAAGATCACCTGTCTGGAGGGAATTTATTATATCACCTATACGGCGGCTGGCAGTCATGGATTCAGACTCGCGTTGGCCGAAACCAACGACTTCAAGTCCGTCAAGAAAAGAGGATTCATCTCCGAGCCGGACTCCAAAGGGGGACTCCTCTTTCCGGAAAAAATCAACGGTAAATATGTCAAGCTTGAAATGCCTGGAAACGGAGGAAGAATCTGGATCAGCTATTCCGACGATCTTATTCACTGGGGTGGCTATGACGCGATCATGTCGCCAAGGGCCGGTTTCTGGGATTTCCACAAAATCGGTCCAGCCGTACCCCCTTTCCGCTTGAAGGACGGAAAATGGTTGTTGATCTATTACGGCCAGAAGAACACCTCCGCCGGCTCGCTCTCAAGAATTGGCGCGGCCTTCCTCGATGCGGATGATCCCGCCAAAGTGACGGACAGAACCAATATTCCAATAATTTCCCCAAGAGAGATGTACGAGCGGGTGGGTGACGCGCCTAATGTCGTCTTCTCCTGCGGTGCCATTCTGGAGGGCGACAATCTATTATTGTACTACGGGGCTGCAAGAAGTTGCATTGGAGTCGGCACGACAACCGTGAACGAAATTATCGACAGTTGCATTGCCAGTGAGAAGGAGTTCTAACCATGCCCGGATATAAATTTGGAAGAGATTTGCTACATCGATTTGAGGGGAACCCTATTGTCGCCCTTGAGGACATTCCCTTCAGATGCAATACAGTTTTCAATGGCTCCCCGGTCAAGAAGGATGGCGTCTACTATCTTCTCATAAGGGTGGAGGGACAACAAGGTTACTCGGTTTTCGCCTTGGCGACAAGCCTGGACGGCTTGCGCTTCGAAGTAGCGGCCGCGCCGGTCATGGTACCGGCGACGAACGGAATATTCGCCAAATACGAAAAACGCGGCATAGAGGATCCGCGGATCACCGAGATCGACGGAGTCTTTTATGTGATGTACACGGCCTATTCCGAATTTGGCGCCCGAATCGCACTTGCCAAGACGGAGGATTTCTATACTTATGAACGTATCGGCCTGGTCTCCGAACCTGAAAACAAGGATGGAATTCTTTTCCCGGAGAAAATTAACGGCGACTACGTCAGATTCGATCGCCCCATTGGCAATAATGTCGGAAGTATGTGGATATCATATTCAAAAAATTTGATCGACTGGGGAAGATCGGAGATAATCATGACTCCCAGGCCACAATACTGGGACAGCTACAGAATTGGCGCGTCCGTCCCGCCAATTAAAACCGAAGTGGGCTGGCTGGAAATCTACCATGGCGTGAAAATGACTTCAGCGGGGCCCATCTATCGAATTGGGACTGTGTTGCTTGACCTCGAAAATCCCGCAAAGATAATCAATCGTTGCGTGGAATCAATACTTTCTCCCAGAGAGGATTATGAACGCATTGGCGATGTCGGCAATGTCGTGTTCGCTTGCGGCGCGGTACTGGAGGAAGATGGTCAAATAAAAGTCTACTACGGTGGAGCCGACACCCATCTTTGCGTTGCCACCTCAACACTCACCACCCTGGTGGATTTCACGTTGAAAGCCAAATAAACTGATTCCTCAGTTTTTAGGGTGTTTTTCGGCACCCTTTTGGATTAATCGATTTACGCGTTCAATGTCGTCCATATTTTCCCCTTAGTGAGCGAATGGGGAGGTTAACCACTAATTGACACTAATATACACTAACAAAACAGGCGGAAATTAAAATCTTGTTAATCCTGTCTAAAAAAGTCCCGACGAAGCCGATTAAGTTCTATTGCCGACGCAGTGAAAACACGAAAGCTAAAGCTCGACCCGGCATTCCTAAAAAGCTGCATTTAAGGAAAG
>JAGYNC010000088.1 GCA_018400135.1 Victivallaceae bacterium | reverse complement strand
AGGGGGAAGGGAATATCTCACACCCCGGCGCTACTTTTCGGACGGCACGGAGACCGTCCCTCCACGGGTTTTGCCAGATTTTTCCCGACAAGTAGCCGGTTCGACGGCGGTGTCTGGCGGCGGCCAAGTACTTGGCTATAGACGTAAATCCCTATCTATTAATGGTTAAATAACATTTCCGAAAAGGTTTGAGAGATACTCAAACCTTTTCGGAAATGTTTTAATGACGGAAATTGTTTATTTTGCACATAAAATAATTATTTTATCCATTGATAATAAGTTCAAAATAGATTATATTTATATCAATTTTACAACAACTAACTGGGAGATGCAAAATGTCTGTTGACTATGGTAAAGGTGATGTCGGCTGGTTTGTCCAAAATCGTTTCGGAATGTTCATTCATTGGGGGCTGTACGCTCTGCCCGCTCGACATGAGTGGGTAAGAAATTACGAACAGATTACTACCACTGACTACCAGAAATACTTTGAGCGGTTCAACCCCGACCTGTTCGATCCGAAAGCGTGGGCTAAAGAAGCCCGAAATGCTGGCATGAAATACTTTGTTATTACCACCAAACACCACGATGGTTTTTGTCTTTGGGATACCAAGTTCACTGATTACAAAGCCACCAACACTCCCTGCAGTAAAAATCTACTGCAGGAAGTAGTAGATGCGTTCCGGGAAGAAGGTCTTAAGGTCGGATTTTATTACTCATTAATCGACTGGCATCATCCGGAGTTTACAGTGGACAAAATTCACCCCCACCGCGAAATGCAGTCCGAGCGCGCCGCAAACGGTAAGCGCGATATGAAAAAATATGCGGAATATATGCGGAATCAGGTACGTGAGTTGTTGACCGATTTCGGTAAGATCGATATTATCTGGTTCGATTTCTCTTATCCCGGCGAAGACGGCAAGGGGTGCGATGACTGGGAATCAGAAGCAATGGTGCGTATGATTCGAAAACTTCAGCCGACAATTATCATCAATAATCGTCTTGACCTGCCCGGTGTCGGCGATATCCATACCCCGGAACAATATATTCCCACAGAATGGCCGAAAGACGAAAACAACCGACAACTGGTTTGGGAAGGATGCCAGACTTTTTCAGGAGCCTGGGGTTATCACCGCGATGAAGCATCCTGGAAATCAACAAAAATGTGTATCGAAATGTTGATCAATCATGTCAGTCTTGGTGGCAATCTCCTACTGAATGTGGGACCAACCGCACGCGGTTGTTTTGATCACCGCGCCTTGCAACGTTTGCGCGAGATCGGCGAATGGATGCGATTTCATAGTCGATCAATCTACAACTGTACTCAAGCGCCGCAACACTATCCGGCGCCTCCTGACTGCCGTTACACCTGGAATCCCGAAACCAACCGACTCTACCTGCACCTGTTCAGTTGGCCATTCAAGGCGGTTCATCTGCCTGGACTCGGTGGAAAAATCGAATACGCGCAACTTCTCAATGATGACAGCGAAATTGCCTTTCACAGTCATCAGGATGAAGTTCACAGTTCACTTGACGCACGAACTCCAAAAGGCGCATCAACGCTTGAGTTGCCGATTATTTCTCCGAATACGCCGGTACCTGTCATCGAACTTTTCCTTAAGTAATAAAACTTTAGTTAAAAAAAGTTGGACAAATCAATATTAGCGAGCTATAATATTGTTTTGGCTCAGGCTTCGGGCATACATATACTATATATAGCAAAGGGGCCTGACATCGCAGGACAATGTTATCGCGTGTATTACTGGCAAAAAATAGTACTGGAGGCAATGATTCATGGCAGAAGTTGTACTAACTAACATTTCAAAAATTTACCCGGGCAATGTTACCGCTGTAAAAAATATCGATCTACATATTAAAGACCGCGAATTCATGGTGTTGGTCGGGCCATCCGGTTGCGGGAAATCAACAACATTACGTATGATCGCCGGACTTGAAGAGATATCCAACGGAGAAGTCAAAATAGGCACCCGCACGGTCAACGATGTCCCCCCCAAAGATCGTGATATTGCGATGGTTTTCCAAAACTACGCGCTTTATCCACACATGTCAGTGTATGACAACATGGCGTTTGGATTGAAACTCCGTAAATTCAGCAAAGCAGATATCCGGAAACGGGTTGAGGAAGCTGCAAACATTCTAGGGATCGAGGATTTTCTCCAACGTCGCCCCAAGCAACTTTCGGGAGGACAACGTCAACGGGTAGCCGTAGGACGCGCTATTGTCCGCAAACCCGAGGCGTTTCTTTTTGATGAACCGCTGTCAAATCTTGATGCCAAAATGCGGGTTCAGATGCGTACTGAAATCAGTAAGCTCCACACCCAACTCGAAACCACAATGATCTATGTAACCCATGACCAAGTTGAAGCAATGACTATGGGAGATCGTATCTGCGTCATGAAAGATGGAATTATTCAACAGGTTGCCGATCCGATAACTTTATATGATTTGCCGGAAAATCAGTTCGTTGCCAGTTTTATCGGCACACCACCAATGAACTTTTTCAATGGACATATCACATCTGAAAATGGCACGTTGTTTTTCAAGGAGGAAACTTTCCAGATTGAGATACCAGAGGTTTGGCGGAAGAATCTTGAAGGACAAGAAAATAAAGAAGTTGTTTTTGGTATTCGTCCGGAAGATATCTGCTGGATCAAAACTGATGACAAGGAACATCCCAAAATCAGGGCCAAAGTAGAAGTCATTGAACCGATGGGATCCGAAACCTATCTTTATATGAACACTGGCGCTCATTCTTTTATTGCTCGTGTTGACGCGCATCGAGGATTCAAAGTTGGAGAGGATATCGAATTGCCACTTTATATTCCTAAAGCACATATTTTTGATGGAACAACCCAGAAACGCCTGACTTAGAATTTACAAATGCAACTTGGATATGTTGAGAAGAACTTCTCTGGATAATGTTTTGACAAAGAAAATCCTTTTCTAAAAAGGTATAGTTGATTGACATAACCGGAGTATCTATCAGGTTAAAAATTTAACCCGATAGCGCATAAATGAATACTTCGGATAAATCTTCGGGGCAAGGTTATTTCCATAAGGAAAAATTCCTGACCGGCGGTGACAGTCCGCGAGCGTTGTCCATGCAACGCCGATACGGTGTAATTCCGTAACCGACAGTAAAGTCTGGATGGTAGAAGATAGATCAAATTCGGCAGTAAAAATACTCGCTTGCCGGGTTTGATGTTGATAACCGCCTCGAAAACATTGTTTTCGGGGCGGTTTAGTTTTATATTGTATTGCGAAACCAGCGATGCCAGCCGAACAAAACACTAAAACTAAACGGAAAGACGGAAGTCAGTGTTGATTCGACGATAGATAGTTAGTTACACAGAAAAATGTTCTGTCGGTTTTGACGGAACGGTGCCGTACAGGGGCTATGTGATATGCAAATCCTGATCAAAACAATCCTGAGCGTAGTGATAATTCTGATTGCCACGGCCGTAGGAAAACGATTTCCATCCGCGGCGGGACTCATCGGAGTCATGCCGCTGACTGGTGCGCTGGTTCTCGTGTGGATGTATGTGGAAAACAAGGGCAACCCGGAGATCATGCAGAATTTTGCCAAAGGCGCTCTTTGGGGCATCCTGCCCACTATTCTCTTTTTTCTTGTAGCTTTCCTCTGTTTCAAAAAGCACATGCCACTTGCAGTCGTCCTTGTCGCGGGCTTTGGGGCCTGGATGGCGGCCGCAGTCGTACACCAATGGGTATTGAAATGAAAGTTGAATTTGATCCGGTAGAAAAAGTTGTGGCTGCGTTACGCCGCGGTGAAATGGTTATTATTACCGATGATGAAAATCGCGAAAATGAAGGGGATCTGGTCGCCTCGGCAGCACGAGTAACCCCGGATATCATCAATTTTATGGCAAAACACGGTCGGGGCCTTATTTGTGTTCCCCTGGCCGAGGAAGTTGCCACGCCCCTTAACCTTGTCAGTCAAGCTTCAGCGAAAGACCCATTCCGTACAGCTTTTACACAAAGCATTGATTGCAAGGAAGGCATTACCACAGGTATTTCAGCCTTTGACCGGGCCAGGACTATTGAAACGCTGTTGGATCCTGCGGTAGCACTCGATGATTTTATTTCTCCCGGGCACGTGTTTCCATTAATCGCGAGAAACGGCGGTGTGTTGCGCCGTGCCGGCCACACCGAGGCAGCAGTTGATCTGGCACGCATTGCCGGACTGGCCCCGGCAGGAGTTATTTGCGAAATCATGAATGACGACGGCTCTATGGCGCGGCTGCCGGAACTGGACGCGTTCAGAAAAAAACACGGGTTGCTCTGGGGTTCTATCGCTGACATTATTGCGTTTAGAAGACGCAATGAGGTGCTGGTAACTCGTGGGCAATCGGCTAAACTCCCGACTCCTCTCGGGAAATTCAACGTTGTTGCCTATAAATCAAAAATTGATAATCTTGAACATCTGGCTCTGGTTTATGGAAATGTTGTCGGCAAAGAGGATGTTCTCGTCAGAGTACACAGTGAATGTCTCACCGGAGATGTTTTTCACAGTCTGCGCTGCGACTGCGGAGATCAACTCAAACAGGCTATGCAGTTGATCGTTGAAGCCGGTTCGGGTATTATTGTTTACCTGCGTCAGGAGGGGCGCGGCATCGGCATTTTTAATAAAATTCACGCCTACAAACTTCAGGACGAAGGTTGTGACACCGTCGAAGCCAACGAACGGCTCGGCTTCGCTGCTGACTTACGGGAATACGGAATCGGGGTCCAGATTTTGCTTGATCTCGGTGTCAAATCAATCAAATTACTCACCAACAATCCGCGTAAACTGGTAGGGCTTTCCGGTTACAATCTCAAGATAACCGAGCGAGTAAGTATTGTTATCCCTTCCCACGAAGGGAATAAGCGTTATTTGAACACTAAAAAACAAAAACTCGGACATCTGATTTAAAATCAGCAATCCGAAGCACTAAATTCGAAACAAACGGTAAAAAAACAGAATGGTTAAAACATTAAAATTCAGGAGGCAACAAAGATGAAAAACAATGTGTCCAAACTATTTGAAGGAACACTGGAAGCTGCCGGACTGCGGTTTGGCATTGTCTGCGGCAGATTCAACGAATTCTTTGTCAGCAAACTACTAGAAGGCGCTATCGACACCATTGTCCGTCACGGCGGAAAAAATAATGATATTGAGGTTGCCTGGGTACCCGGTTCTTACGAGTTGCCATTTGCCGCACAGAAATTCGCTGAACTAAAGCGTTTTGATGCGATACTGGCACTGGGTGTAGTTATTCAGGGCGCTACACCACACGCCGGCTATATTAATGCCGAAGTATCCAAGGCTCTTGCCCAGATAACACTGGAATCCGGAATTCCTATCGGGTACGGACTGATTACCGCTGATACTATTGAACAAGCCATTGAACGCAGCGGCACCAAAGCCGGAAATAAGGGAGCTGATGCCGCATTGGCTGCCATTGAAATGGCAAATCTGGTAAAAAAGATTAAGTAAATGGGCAAAAATACTAAGATTCATTCGAAACGACTTGGTCGGGAACTCGCCATGCAGTTTCTTTTTCAAAATGACCTGGCTGGCGAAAACCTTGAGCCAACTGAAACAGAAGTCGTATGGCAACGTTTTGTAGAACAAGCAGCAGATGCACACCAATGTGATGAAAACCGTCACTCCCGTAAAGGATTTGAGTACGCGTTAACCCTAATCAAGGGTATTAGAGACCATCTCCAAGAGATAGATCAAAAAATAATTGAACGCTCAGATCAATGGGACTGGCCACGCCTCGCACTCGTGGACCGCAATGTCATGCGTGTGGCAGTTTACGAAATGCTGTTTGTCCCGGATGTGCCACCCGTTGTCAGTATCAACGAAGCAGTTGAAGTTGTCCGGGATTACAGCGACGAAAAAGCCGGAAACTTCATCAATGGTATTTTAAACAGCATCAAAGATTCACTTTCACGCCCGCCAAGAGAACCAGTGGATAATTTATGAAGTCTATTTTTAATGTTTTTAAAAAAGGTTTGCAAAAAACAGCAACTTCGGTTTCCCGTTCCATTACCAGTGTGGTTACCGGCGAAAAAATCTGGGACGACACTACTTTTGAAGAACTTGAAGCAATGCTTATCGCCGCTGATTTCGGTGTCGCTGCTACCTTACGAATCGTTGATGACATTCGGGATCGCTATGAACGGGGAAAAATCCCTACCGCTATGGATATTAACCAGATCGCCTCAGCCGATGCCGCGGCAATTCTGAGACGCAATCAGCGCCAAATTAATTTTGCGCCTCCCGGAAACCCGACAGTTATTCTGTTCGTTGGCGTTAATGGCAGCGGCAAAACCACTACCATCGGCAAACTGGCCGCTCGTTGGCGTATTGAAGGGAAAAAAGTGATACTGGGAGCATCTGATACTTTTCGTGCGGCAGCCGTGGAACAGCTCAAATTGTGGGCTGAAAAAACTGACAGTGATATCGTTGCGGCGCAGCCTAACGCTGACCCATCAAGTGTCGCATTTGACGCCGTTCATGCCGCTCAAGCCAGAAAGTCGGATCTACTGCTGATAGACACTGCGGGCAGACAGCACAACCGCAAGGGGTTAATGGAGGAACTGGCGAAAATAAAACGTACCATCAACAAAATTTATCCCGATGCTCCTCACGAAACCTGGTTGACTATTGATGCGGCCCTGGGTGCCAACGCCATCAACCAGGCCCGCGAATTTTCACGTATCGCTGCCGTATCCGGATTGGTTATTACCAAACTTGACGGTACCGGAAAAGGCGGCATGGCTGTAGCTCTGCAGAAGGAATTCGAACTTCCAGTATTTTTTGTCGGCTTCGGTGAACAACCAGACGACCTGCAACCTTTTGATCCGGATTTCTACGCCGCCGCCCTGTTCGGCCAGAACAAACTCCCGGAAACATTCCCGGAGCCATGAGGCATTCGATGCGGGACAGTAATCGTAATCGCTCACTCTTGGGGTGGGCGAGGACACGACACCCGAGGAGGAACGATTAGTACTCTGTAAAGCTTAAAGTTTAACTTGCCCAATTGAAATAAAATGGGAACTATTCGATAAAATGCACCTGAATCTCATGAAATACCACATTTCACATACCATAAGTGTTAATCCGCAGGCGTTCTGCAACGCGGTATTTAACCACCTGCGCCGGAGTATGATTTCAACGTTGCTGCTGTTCATCACAACCCCCTGTTTTTCAGCCCAGGTAGATTTGTACGATTGGCTGCAAAGCAATGCCGGCAAGTGGTGGGACACAACGCCGTCAGCGCTAAGGAAAGCAATATTGCCGACACCTCTTGTCTGGATGAACCGGGAAAAAACCAAGCTGCGCTATTATGCGGGCCAGGCAAAGGGTAAAAATTTACTAACTTTTGCCGGAACCAATATCTGCGAAGCGGTGTTCGAATTTCATGATAAACATCTGAATCACATTTTTCTTTCACTTTACAATCGGGGCGATGCCGGCGACATCGAACGGGATGACTTTGAAGATATGTTGTCTAACTTTGAACAGCGCCTCGAACAACTCGCTGGTTTTAAAGCGGAGAAGGAACAATCCCGCATCGGGGCAGTGCGGCTCTATTATAAAAACTGGAACAACGACTCCGGTAATTTCAATCTGAGGTGGAGCTATTCGCGTAATCGCACCAAAATTCCTGAATATATTTCTCTTACTATTAAGCCATCAATCACAGATAATCTCGCGCCTGATACCTCCGTCAACCACGCTGGAGTAATATCTTACCCATCTGCAGACAGAGTAAAAACAGATAAAAACGGCAATCGCTATCTGGAAATCCCGATGGTTGATCAAGGCGCTAAGGGCTATTGCGCCGTCGCCGTGCTCGAACGCATAATGCGATTTTACGGCTCCAACATTGACCAACATATCTTTGCCCAAATGCTCGAAACTTCACCTGAAGCAGGCACGCAAATAGATTCCATGTTTAAAGCGCTGCGCCGGGCCGGAGAAAAACTTGGAATAAGAAGTATACTTATTTATCGCAATGATGATTTTTCCTCTCGTACCAAATTTAAAAGAATGATAACAAATTATAATCGCGCAGCCAGACGTGCAAAGGCCGATAAGCTCAAAAGCAAAGATTTTTACGTGACAATCAAACGACACTTGTTCTGCGACTATCGTGCCATGGCAAAAGCAATTGATCCTGAAATATATAAAAAAATGCGAATTGAGGAGTACGATCGCGAATTTAAACAATTTCAGGAAGCAATCATAACTAACATCGATCAAGGCATCCCTGTCGCCTGGGGCGTTGTGCTCGGGCTGTTGTGCGAACCCGGAAAACGCCCCGCCCGTCAAGGCGGCCATATGCGTATTATCAACGGCTACAATCCACAGAACGGGAAAATTATCTATACCGACAGCTGGGGAATCGGACACGAATTTAAGGAGATTTCCCGGGAAGACGCCTGGACTATCACGATGTTCGCCGAAACATTCGTCCCCAGATAAAGGTATCCTATGAAATCAACCTTACATTTTATCGGTATCGGCGGCACAGGAATGGCGCCCCTGGCCGGCATTGCGCTGGAACAGGGCAACCGGGTAAACGGTTCCGATCTGGTAGAGAATCGCAACACTTTGTTGCTGAAACAACTCGGTGCTCAAATTAGCCAGGGACATCAAATCTCACATCTACCTCCCGATGCGTCTGAAGTGGTTTACTCCTCAGCAGTGGCGACAGACAATCCTGAATTGGCCGAGGCCCGGCAACGCGGCATAAGTTGCCTAACCCGCGGCGAGTTCCTTGCCCGGCTCGCCACTGAATATCATCGTCTAGTTGCTATCAGTGGTTCCCACGGCAAAACTACAATAACCGCAATGCTGGTGTGGATACTACGGGAATGCGGGATTAACTGCGGCTATATGATTGGCGGCAAAACTCATAATTTCCCCTCATTCGCCGCCGGCAATGGCGATATTTTTGTTACTGAAGCCGATGAAAGCGACGGCTCACACACGCTGCTCGAACCTTGGCTGGGAATTATTCCGAATATCGACGATGATCACTGCTGGAATCTGGGTGGAGAGGCAAAATTGATGCATAATTTTTCAATTTTCGCCGCACGTAGCGCTAACTTGATTTATGCCTTAGATGACCATGCCGCAGTACCATTTGAGCACCATCCTGCGGCAATAAATATTGCGGGCAAGGCAGACCAAACAACCGACTTCATGGAATTAAACGCAATGCTGGCTTGTCGCGCTGCCAATATGCTTGGAGTAACGCAAGAATCTGCCCGCACAGCTTTGCAATCTTTTCCCGGCGTTGAACGACGCATGACCATACATTATCAGGACAACCATCTTACTATTATTGAAGATTACGCGCATCATCCCGTTGAACTTAGAGCCGCATTGAACCTGCTGCGAAAAAACTATCCGAAACATCATTTGCGAGCGGTTTTCCAACCGCATCGCTATGCCCGTCTACAAAAATATCTGGACAATTTTGCTGCCGAACTGAAAAGCGCCGATTCGGTTTTTATTACCCCGCCATTTGCCGCCTGGACCGCCACCGGCCCAGTTACCGCCGCCGACCTGGCGGCTGAAATCGGCGATAAAGCACAACTTCTGAAAGGCTCATGGACAGAAATCGCGCCCATGCTATTACATCCTGAAAAACCTCCATTGTTACTGGCGGTGATCGGCGCCGGTGACATTGAACAACTCATCCCGGAATTAATCAGAACAGAAGGAAAGAGTGAGGTCTTACCGGGATAACTGGATGAGGTGGATGGGAGGGGGAAATGAAGAATGAAGAATGAAAAATTAATAATGGAGAATGCGGGGGAGAAGAGGGGAAACCACTAATCTTCACTAATCCGACACTAATGAGGGAAAGAGAAAAAAATTGTCTCGCACAAAGGCACAGAGAAGATTAAGACAGAGTGTCGCGTGAATGTCTTTGGGTGGGGTCGAGGCTACGACACCCGAGGAGGAACGACGA
>JAGYNC010000087.1 GCA_018400135.1 Victivallaceae bacterium | reverse complement strand
AAAAACTTGACACCCGAAGTGATATCTACAGCATGGGGATTTCCCTTTATCAGATGATTTCCGGTCAATTACCGTTTAATGGCGAGAATTTCCAGGAAGTAGCTCAGCAACATTTCAACGACCTGGCTCCTCCGTTGGCCAAGTTGGATAGCCACATTCCAACCAAAGTATCCACATTGGTTGCTAAAATGATGGAAAAGCTGCCGGAAGATCGCTATGAGAATATGGAGATACTGCTGAAAAACATTTGGGCAGCACGCCAGATAACCGCCCCTAATCAAGATTTAGTTCCGGACGTACATACTATTTCCATTAACAGATTGGATTACGATTTACAGAAAAAGTTTCAAAACGAACAAGATCCCACAGCTACTACCAGTCGCAACAGACACCGCCAACACCCTCTTCGTGCGCTACTTATTGCCATGTTTATTGGTTGTGCGCTTCTAGCGGCTATATTACTTCGCTCTCCCCAAAAAGAGATTGAACCGAAAACAACTGCCATATACGAACGTTCGCTGCAGCGTTTTACCAACAAGTTTAATTCCAAAAGTCATCACCCGTCAGTTCTCGCTGTGGAAGTTGATAATCTAATTTCTAATCTGCCACATCCCCTCGCTTCCCCACGTCAGGAGTCGATTTTCTGGCAGTTACACTATTACAAAGAAAAAAACAACGCCGCCAAAAAAGAGATCGAACTAGCAGAAAAACTCGCGCACATTGCCCGGCTTGAGGGACGCATGAAATTAGAAATGAACGGTAAAAAAGATGTCAATGAGCAATTAACGCAAAAGCGACTGTTGCTGGAAAAACAACTTAAAAAAAGTCGAGCAAGCATTGCCACAATGACACAAAAAATAGAAAAACTTACAGCCACAGTAAAAAAACAACAGCAAATAATTGATAAAACAAATGCTCAACACAAGGCATTACTGCAAGAATACGATATGTTAACGCTCGGACGGTTAATTATTTATAGAAACTTCCGCGGAGCTGAAGGTTACTTGCAATATCGCCGTCAGCATTGCGATGACTCATACCAATCCTGGCTTGATCGCTACCTCAAATGGCTAAAAGTAATTGAAACTCTGGAATTTTTCCTTTCCGGCAGTGGCACCAAAGTTCCCGGATACGTTTTTGATCAGGGAAAACGCGTCACCATGATGACCTCGGGAATCATTTATTACGAAGAACTATCCACCGGTGCCAGCAGGTCTCGTAGCGTTTACGACTTTCCTGCAACTTCAATGTATAAATTAGTAAAAGCAGTCAGGCCGGATATAGCCGGGGGAAAAATTGTTTTTTGTGCAAATTACTCGTTCCTGTCCGGACAACTTGAAAGTCCTCATATTACCAGAGGCAATCCATGCGTTTTAGAACTGACCGAAATATTATTACTTGATCGAGTGCGTTCAATGCAGATTCTTGCCACTTATGATATTGGTTCAGCACGCCGGGAATCGGAGGAATTTCAGATCAGGTTTCAGGCTTCACCGTTATATAAAAAATTATTTCCCATGCTGAAAGAAATAAATCGACAAAAAATCGATGACTTATAATTAGTGCCGACGAAAAAAGAATTTTTCCGTCGGCACTAATTATTTTGCGAGAAAGCGCCGGATAATCCCAGTTACTTCATCTCCGGCATCTTCCAGGAGATAATGTCCAGCGTGATTCATTTCAAATACCTCCGCCTGCGGATAGAACAGTTTCCAACGTTCCAGTATTAAAGGAGCAAAACACCAATCTTTCATGCCCCATATTAAACATACCGGCGATTCACGGAACATCCACAACCCGTGTTCAATTTCCAATAAAACTTCATAGCTGATGTGCTGAGGGTCAAGAGGAATATCCTGAACAAAACGTAATATCGCGATGCGGTCATCATAGGTTTGATAGGGCAGTCGGTAACCCTTTTTCACCAATGCAGATAGTTTTTTCTCGGTAGTCATACGCAAAGAAGCAAGAACAAAGAGATTAAGAGAGCGAATGAGTTTATCATCAAACCATGGAATTCTCATCAGCGCCAAGCGTAACGGCAACCAATCCATGGCAAAGGCTGCCGAGTTGAGAATAAGCAGCCGTTTAATCAAACGTGGATGCCTGACAGCAAAACCCATCCCAACAGCACCACCCCAGTCATGAATAATTAAAGTAATATCCTTCAGTTGCAACTTAAGTAACAGCGCTTCAAGATTATCGATGTGCGTTTCAAGTCGATAATGAAAATCTTGAGGTTTATCCGAAAGACCACAACCAAGGTGGTCAGGCGCGATTACCCTGCTTCTGCTACTCAATTCACGAACTAAATTGCGATACATAAAAGACCATGACGGGTTGCCATGCAACATCACCACAGGGGCTTCGCCCTCTCCCTCGTCAAGGTAGTGGTAATTATAACCTTTAACCTTAATAAAATGTGATTTAAACGGATAAAGGTTCCGAATCTCAGAAATTTCTATCAAAACATTCCCCCCGATTTAAAATACTGCAACCACAGCGCAAAGCCGAAACATCAAAATTGAATTACCATCTGATTCCCAACATAATACTATTTATTCCGCTACCTATACCCAACATCGCCATAAGCTCGCCGGACACCAACGCTCCATTTTCCACCGCAAGCGCGGCGGTCAGTGGGCAGGAAACAGACCCGGTATTCCCAAATTTCTCTAAAGTTGAATAATCTTTTGATAAATCAATTTTCAGCCGCTCATATAACAATCTTCGATGCGCATTTCCTACCTGATGGGTAGAAAAACATGAGACTTCTTTACCGGTTATTGCCAATTCAGTGCAAAAATTCTTCCATACCACAGCTGATGCATCAACACCGCAACGCATCAGCGTTTCAGCGTCCGTCATCATCAACGTCTCACAGTTGTCCCGCATGCCACGATCGACATTTCCAAAACAAAGATGACTATAATCTGAAAATGTGCCGGAAGCTCCACCCAACAACCGATGGCCAGCAGGAGAAATATCTTTTCTGGTTAAAATAACCGCCACTGCGCCGGAGCCGATAGTCAATGAGGCAAATAAAGGTTTAACACTTTGACGAGTTAAACTCTGATCACTCAACATAACATTAATTGTTGACTGCAGCAACGAACGACTATTTTCACCCGCAACCAACAACGCGGCTTTAACAACGCCAGACTCAATCATTGAAGCGGCAACACTCATACCGCTAAGCACACCAAGACAAGCATTGGAAATATCAAATATCTGACACTTTGGCGAAAGCCCAAGTTTGCGATGAACCACTGCTGCAGTTGCCGGTTCGATAAAATCCCGGCAAACCGAACAGTTAATCAACAGGTCTATGTCATTCCGGGAAACAGAAGCAGATTCCAGTGCATTAGTTCCAGCGCTAGTCGCTGCGTCACTGGGCATAACCCCGTCTTTCCAAAGACGCCTCTCTTTAATTCCCGACATCAGCTCCAATCTACCCAACGGTAAATTCAGACGCTCATACAAGGGCTGTAATTGCCGTTCAATCGATTCAGAAGTCACAATTTCTGATGGCAATGCATAACCAAAACAATCAATATTAACCTTCTCAAACTTCATGCAATATCACTTTCCGAGGATGATTTCAATATGATCTTCCGCTTTAATGTCAATAGTCTTAACGCACTTCAAATAGGATTCAACATTCTCTTTGGAGAAAGCAATCTCCCGAAATAGCGCGATCACATGCTCCTTAACCAACATTGGCAGCGGTAAATGGCCGTATTTGGCACTTTTTACGTCAAACGTTAACTTCTCTTTAGATGCTGGATCATTTTCATCGCGATACGTTCCCGGAGTCCCGATAATCTCAAAACGATAGAGGAATACTTCAAGCATAACACCCGTAATAACTATTCTCAAATCCAAATCCTTGGTAATATCGAACGCAAAATCCACCGTCAATTGATCAATTTCTTCTTTTTCTTCCGTCGACGGCTCACGCTTTTTTTCCTTCTTAGTTGACGAAGGAGTGTTGCCTTGAGTCATGCTTCCAGAATTACTTGACAAGTCTCTCCCCTGTCCTAAATTCCCACCACTGCCAAGACTATTATTTCCACCTAATGACTTTGCGCCACCGCTGAATGATCTGATCGAATTGGGAGTAACAACAGCATCTACCTTTACCGGAGGACGCTGAGGATCCAACAAATAATTAACCGCACACGTAAGCTCTGCCGGGTTAAATGAAACCATAAAACCATCGCTCTTTTTGGCAAGGGATTTATCAATATTTTCACATATTTTTTGGACGCTGGCAATCTCTTTTTCCCCCGTAACCGCCGGATACTTGGCCATACCGTAAGGCAAAAACAATGCAGCTAACAATGCGACAATAGCCAATATAACAAGCAATTTTACTAGTTTGACAAAGGCCCTTTTTATCTTGATAACCCTTGCCCGATCCGGATGGTGCAAATCCTGAACCTTTAATTTAGTGCCGCAATTACGACAAAAAACTGTTCCGAATTTATTGGGACAACGACATTTATGACATACAATCTGTTGCTGCATCAGATTCTCCCGTTTTATCGGCTTTGGATTTCATTTAGAGCCCGTAAACTATCAACATCCAGTGATATTCACGACAATATTATACCGCTCCAACAGATCCTCCGGCGGCAGTCTTGCCGTCGCTGGATTTTATCTCTTTCTTAGCCGTCGCTTCAGATACCTGCTCGCCACCCTTTTCCCCTTTTCCAGCATCACTTCCAACGCTGCAATTACTTTTGCGGTAATCGGTACAGTAAAAACCACTACCTTTGAAAATAATCCCTGCACCAGCGCCTATCAACCGCACCAGTGAATCTTTGGAGCACGCCGGGCATTTCTTAATGGGAGCATCCTTGATATTCTGAAAAAACTCAAACTTATGTCCGCACAGACGACACTCGTAATCATAGGTTGGCACGATATTTACCTCCATATCAGTTGTATACTTTATCAGGTTAAAAATTCTAAACTAGAAAAGCCCTTTTTGGTTCATGCTACGCATGGCCAAAGGTTTTTCTTCTCACGGCCTTATATCACATTTCAAAAAAACTTTTCGAAAAGGTTCTAATTATCGCATGGCTATTCGATAAATCATAGTAGCTCCAACAATCTGGTAGATCAGATTAGGTAACCAAAGCAGGTATTGGGGATAAATTTTTGGAAATGATACCAGTGATTCGCACAAAATAATCGATAGAAAAAACGCACCAGCCAGAATAACACTGAGGAAAAGACCAACCGAAGTCTCACGCCTTGAAGTGCGAATCGCCAAGGGCAAACCAAGTAACAAAAACGCGATTGGCGACAGGGCAAAAGCAATACGCTGATTAAGTTCTACCTCCAGATCGCATGTATCCCGGTTAAGCTTTTTCTCTATCTTGATGCGACCAAGCAATTCCTTAAAAGTCATATACTTAGATCGATTGCCTATGCGCAAGCGATTGAGCTCCTGACCATAATTGATGGAGAACTCAACACGCTCATTAAAACTGCGTATCTCCGGGTTCGATTTTTTATCAATAATCATACAATCGTAAAGAACAATTTTGAGCATCGTCTCTTCTTTATCAACAAATAATTCGCCTCGGCCAGCTGTAATATCTTGTGCCACGGCATCATTTTCATCCATGGTAAAAATCTGCACATCACGAATTTCATCATCACCCACTTTGTCGTCAATATAGATAATATTATTGCCGTAATTAACTGGTCGTCCAGGTTCAAAAATTGACAATGGTTGCTGTATTACCGTATGACGAAGCAATTCCCGCGATTTCCCCAGCCACGGCGGCCCGATTTCAACTTGAAGGTAGAGACATACCAACATCATAAGAAAAGATACAATCATTACGGGAGAAATTATCTGCAACACGGAAATGCCACAAGCTCGCATTGCAGTTATCTCAGAGTCAGCGGACAGTCGACCGAAAATCAGCATTATCGAGACCAGAATCGCCCAGGGAATGGTAAAAGTCAACACAATCGGTAAAATGTACATGGTAAAATAAAAAAATGTGCTGAGAGGTACGCCTTGTGAAATATAATCAAAAATCTTAACCAGCCGTGCCCCGGTCATACCGAAAGTGAGCAATCCTATTGCCATTCCCAGAGTGACAAAAAAAGCTTTGGTAACGTACAAATTGAGTGTTTTCATAATATCCCGGCTATATAAGAACAGACACCTGAAGATCGCGAAAGACTAAAGATAATGGCATTACTGTAGAAATCAACCAGCATGAAATTATATTTATAGGTGAATAATTTTTGTAATTGCCGCCGCAGTCTGTATATTAACCGAGTTTTGTTAAATTTTCGTCATTTTATTAAATACTCGTACAAACCAATCAAGGAGAGTAAACCACATGAAATTGATTCACGACCAGGACGCAGACCTCAATGCATTAAATGGTAAAACAGTTGCAGTAATCGGCTATGGTAGCCAAGGCAGCGCTCAAGCGCTTTGTATGCGCGATTCAGGAGTAAATGTAATTATTGGCTCAATCAAAGATGCCTCCTACGACAAAGCCGTGGAAGAGGGATTCGAAGTAATGGATATTGCTACCGCTGCAGCCAAAGCTGATATTGTTCATATCTTGTTGCCGGACGAATTCCACGCATCGGTTTATAAAAATGAAATAGCGCAGTCAATGAAAGCCGGTAAGGTATTTTCCTGTTCACATGGGTTCAATATTGTTTTCAAAGAAATCGTACCATCGACAGATGTTGATGTAGTTATGGTAGCGCCCAAAAGCCCGGCCACAGAAGAACGCAAGGCATTCCTGGAAGGTTTCGGCGTTCCGGGTCTGGTGGCCGTAAAACAAGACGCCAGCGGCAATGCCCGGGCTATCGCTCTGGCAATGGCCAAAGCAATGGGATTCACGCGTGCCGGGGTATTGGAGTGTACCTTTGAACAGGAAACATACGAAGACCTCTTTGGCGAACAAAATGTTCTGTGCGGTGGCCTGGTTGACTTGATGAAATACGGTTTTGAAGTATTGACAGAAGCCGGCTATCCCCCGGAAATGGCCTATTTTGAATGCGTCCATGAGGTCAAATTGATAGTAGATCTCATTTATGAAGGCGGTATCCAGAAGATGAACGCAGTTATTTCCAACACTGCGGAATGGGGCGAATACGTCAATGGCCCGAGAATCATTACGCCCGATGTTAAAGAGCGCATGAAAGAGTCACTCAAGGATATAGAAAGCGGCAAGTTCGCCAAAGAATGGATGGCCGAGGCCCGCAGTGGCGCCAAGACTCTACTCAGTAAACGGGAAGAATTAGGCAAACATCCCGTTGAAGTTGTCGGTGCCCAAATTCGCGATCTTTTTGAAAAGAAATAATTTCAGGAACATAATTTGATACGAGCAATAAGTAGAAAAATAAAGAATTTGCTGGGCGGTAATAGCCGCCCGGCAAATCCGTCAATTTCCCAATCTTCCAATCTCTCCTCACAAACCGCGCCGTCGGAAACTGCCGGTAACAGAAAAACAAAACCTCCTACCCAAAAGAAAGTTGAGCCATCGGCTCGCAAGCCTAAACAAGAAATAAAGAATTTACCAGGGGATAAACGTAGCCGTTACCACAGCACGGTAGATAAAAAACAGAAACCTCCGGTTTTTGATCAAAAACCAAAACATCTACCACCCCGCCCCAATGATTTAATAATTTCACCGGAAAAAACCGGGGAAACCAGATTCACAGATTTGCCGATACATCGCAATATTTTATTTGGACTCCAATCAATGAAGTTTGAATACTGTACTCCAATTCAGGCAAAATCATTACCTTTTCTGCTGGCCGGACGCGATCTCGCCGGCAAGGCGCAGACCGGCACTGGCAAGACTGCAGCATTTTTGGTAGCTGCTTTCACTAAATTGCTAAATAACCCCAAGCCGCATCGAATAAAAGGGACATGCCGCGTTCTGGTTCTTGCGCCAACCCGCGAACTTGCCATCCAAATTTTTGAAGACGCGGAACGTGTCTCAGTTTTTGCCGGGATGAACAATCTGGTGGTATTTGGCGGCATGGATCATCGAAAACAACGCGAAATGCTGGAAAAACCGGTTGACATTCTCATCGGTACCCCCGGACGGCTGATAGATTACGCCCGCAGCCGCCATCTCAATTTGTCGCAAACCGAAATGTTGGTAATCGATGAAGCCGACCGGATGCTGGATATGGGATTCATTCCCGATGTGCGTCGAATTGTCGCACAACTGCCGAAACAGGAAAAGCGCCAAACATTATTGTTTAGCGCCACACTTGAACCAAGAGTCCTGCGTCTGGCCGATGCCTGGCAGAATGATCCGGTTGCTGTCGAAAGCGAAGCTGAACAGTTGATTACCGGACTGATCGATCAGCAATATTATACGGTTGCAATCTACGAAAAATTTGCCTTTCTTCTATGGTTGATTAACCATGAACCATTTGAGAGAATGTTAATTTTCGGCAACCGCAAAGATCGGAATTTCAGGTTAAGCCAGGATTTGAAAACATGCGGTGTTAAATGCGCCTTATTGTCAGGGGATATTCCTCAAGATAAAAGACTCAAAATTCTTGAACGTTTCCGCGCCGGCACCGAGAAAATTGTTATCGCTACTGATGTCGCCGCACGTGGCATCCATGTGGACGACGTAAGTATCGTTGTTAATTACGATCTGCCGGAACAGGCAGAGGACTATGTACACCGGATAGGACGTACCGGCCGCGCCGGAAAAACCGGTCAATCCATCAGCTTGGTCTGCGAATACGGGGCATATTCACTTGAAGCAATTGAAAAACTTACCGATGATAAAATCCAATGTATCTATCCGGATGAAGAAAAAGTCACCTTGCCTGAGGATATAGTTGCATTGTTAAAAACAGCAAATAAGTCTTCAGCGAGACCGTCTTACCGTCCGGGCAACAGTAGCAACAGAAAACCATCATCACAATCTCGCTCGCGTTCCGGTCCACCAAAACGTACTCATTCACGTACCCGAAAATAACTATCCAATCTTATTTGCCGTATAATTAGTGCCTGAACGAAAAAGAACTTTTTCGTCGGCACTAATTATAAATGCGCCGTTCTGGCGCACCAGTTTTTATGACTTTTGTTATATATCTGCCCCCGATTAGACCTGTAGAAGATTGCTGCCGACGGTCTTCACCATCCTGTAGTCGTCCATCACAAAACCCGCTCCTATGTCTTGAACGATTGGGCCTTCGTTTTTGAATCCCATTCGGGTATACCATGCTATGGAATGACTGTTGTTCTTGTTGACGGTTAAGTACAAGGCGTTGATGCGGTGTTCTCTACAGACATCCTCTGCTAATTCCAGCATCGCTCGTCCGAATCCGTGACCACGTACTGACCTCAACACGTAGATTTTGCTTATCATGAGCATGTTCGCGTCCGCATCCGGGACAATGGCCAGATAACCGACACTCCTGCCGCCGTGCGACACGGTGTAATACTCGTAACCGTCTTCAAGTTGAGCGGCAATAGCCTCTTCGCTCTGGAACTTGTCCAACATGTAGTCGACCTGCTCCCGCCCAATGATGGGCACATAGTAGTCAGCCCAAATTTCACGAGCCAATTTCACCACATCTGATATCTGTTCTTCAGAACAAACCCTTGATATATCCATCATATTCCATCTCATCAGTCAACGACGAGGATCAGGCATGAGCTATTGCGAGTGCCTGGACTCTCTGGTTTGCCCGAGTCCCCCCGTTCCCGCACACTCCATCCCCCCGTACCCGTTCCCGTACCCGTACCCGACATCCCCCTCGCAAACCTGGTTTCGACGCTCGATCATCCGTGTCAGCATCGCCACAGTCAAAGTGCCGTTTTGGCCAGTAACTCGCGGATACGTGGCAAAAGCTTATTGGGGACTTCAATGAAAGTTGCCGAACGCTCTTCCCAAGCTGCTTCATCTTCTGCTACAGCTTCTTGTTCCGTCTGTTCTTCGTAGTGAAGAAGCACGTTCTTGACACGCGCCTCATCCCAACCTTTTGGAAAATCTGTCTTTTTCATAATGTCGGACTCCTTCGGCACCGCCGCCGGTAGGCTTTCAGAGG